>CAJWGH010000115.1 GCA_913031095.1 uncultured Chloroflexota bacterium
GCTTTTATCTGCGATGAGTCCGTTGCCATGTCAGAAGTTTCCTTGAGTTATGAGTTTCCGATCTTGAGGAGTATCTGAGTCAGTTCTTCGGCGTGGGTGACCATGGTGTCATGGCCGGACGCCACGGGGTAAACACCCCACCCGGCGTTCCTAGCGCGTTCGAGCACCGAGTCGAACCCCGACTCGCCGCCGCCGATAAAATGACTTGGAATCTTTGCCACAGCCGAGTTTTCCATTCGAATCGGGCTGGCCATTGCCGCGGCCGGTTGCGGGGTAACGTTGGCGCAAACCCATGCCAGGTCGTCAGGGTCGGATATGCCCCAACGTCGGCCTACCTCTTCCTCCGAAGAGGGGGCAGGCAGAAACCCGTTGCCGTTCTCTATCTGATCGCGCACCCAGTCGGCGAACTCTTGGCCTCGGACAGCAATCAGTTGGTCTGCCATGGACTCACCGTCCACAGGCACCACGCCATTGACGTAGACTAGGTTGGAGATGTGCTCCGGGCACATCTCGGCGACACCAGTGATAACCATGCCGGCATAGGCATGCCCTACCAGTACCACGTCACGCAGACCTTCATACTGAATCAGCTGGACAACATCTTGAACGTGCACATCCAGTGTGATATCCGCAGGGTTGAGACGGTCGTTCAAATGCGCCCGCTCACCCAGGCCGGTCAGTGTGGGAGCAAACACCTCTGTTCCGGCAGCGCGCAGTAACGGGGCGGTCTTGTTCCAACACCATCCACCGTGCCAGGCGCCGTGGACCAGTACGTAGGTTGTCATGTTTGGGCCTCCAGCGCCTGGCGGCAAGTAAATCTTGGTTGTCTTAGTTGAGCTTGTCCACTTCCCGCTGGACCTCGTCGTAGTCCGGCTCTTTGCCGGGGTTCTCGCCAACCCACTTGAACCTTACCACCCCCTCTTTGTCGATCACAAAAACGGCCCGTTCTGAAGCGGTGTAGCCATCCATGCCGGCGAAGTTAGGCAGCGATACACCATAGGCGGCACCAGCCTCGCGTTTATAGTCGCTGAGCAATGGGAAATTGAGGTTGTTAGCATCGGAAAACGCCTTCTGCGAGAATATGGCGTCGACGCTGATCCCATACACCTGAGCGTTCATCGAGTTGAAAGAGTCAGAACGGTCACGGAATGTGCACATCTCGGTGGTGCATACACCAGTGAAAGCACCTGGGAAGAACGCCAAAACCACGTTCTTGCCTTTGGAATCACTGAGTTTGGTAGGGGTTTTATCGTTATCGAACAATTCGAAATCTGGAGCTTGTTGTCCTACTTCTGCTGCCATAATCGGTCCTCCTGTGACATTAAAGGTTTCGCCGCTTCTGTCTCGTTTTCTGCGTGCTCTGAGGCATCTGCGGAGATGGTTGTCTAGGCCCGGAAGCCCAGCCGAGGCTATAGTAACACAGGCTTGATGGCCAGGATTGATCCATGCCTATGGTACAATCCCCAGGCCTCCCTTTTTGGACACGAACTGGCCGCGGAGAGAACGTCAGGCATGTTTTTTGATTCACGGCGGTCCAACATTCTGGCCACCAACGGAATGGTCGCAACCAGCCAGCCTCTGGCCGCCACGACGGGCCTACGCATATTGATTGAAGGCGGTAACGCCGTCGACGCCGCTATCGCCGCCGCGGCCGCATTGAACGTGGTTGAGCCCATGTCAACCGGCGTTGGTGGAGACATGTTCGCCCTGGTGTGGGACAACAAAAAAAAGAGCGTCCGCGCCCTGAACGGTAGTGGCCGCGCTCCTGCCGCCGCCAGCATCGATGAACTGACTGGCAAAGGCTACCGGGCCATGCCTGACATAGGCGTCTATTCCGTGGCTACCCCCGGCACCGTGCACGGCTGGGAAACACTTTTGAATGACTGCGGCACTATGCCACTCAGTAAAGTGTTAGAACCGGCCATCAATTATGCCGAGAACGGCTTCCCTGTCTCCGACATAATCTCAGTCCAGTGGCAGCAACAGCTGGGCAAACTGTCCACCTTTCCTTCGGGTACAGAGATGCTGCCCAATGGCGTCACTCCATCCCAGGGAGATTTCGTGAAGCTGCCTACACTGGCCGCCACCCTAAGAGCAATCGCCGATGGCGGCGCAAAGGCATTCTACACCGGCCCCATCGCCGAGAAGACGTGCGCCTTCGTGCAGGAACACGGCGGCTGGTTGGCAGTTGAGGACATGGCAACCCACGCTTCCGACTGGGACGAGCCCATCTCCACAGATTACCGAGGCATCACTTGCTGGGAGTGCCCGCCCAACGGCCAGGGCATAGCGGCTCTTGGAGCTTTGAACATAGCCGAGGGTTTCGACATCAAGGGCATGGGTGCCCAGTCTCCCGACGCCTATCACCACCTGATAGAAGCAATGCGATTGGGCTTCGCCGACGCCATGCAATACGTGGCTGACCCCCGCAAAGCCAATGTCCCTATCAAGGAACTGACCTCCAAGGAATTTGCCTCGACCCGACGGGCGTTAATAGACTCCAAGAAAGCCATGACTACCGTACCTTACGGGCAGGTCCTGAGAGGCTCTGACACCGTCTATATAAGCGTGGTCGATGGACAGGGTAACGCCTGCTCTTTCATCAATTCTGTGTTCTCAAACTTTGGGTCCGGAATGGTTGTCCCTGGCACCGGCATCGTATTGCACAACCGGGCATCTCTGTTCTCCCTCGACCCGAACCATGCCAACTCTCTTGCCCCGCACAAGCGCCCGTACAACACCATCATCCCGGGCATGGCCACCATCGGCGATGAGCTTCACCTGTCCTACGGTATGATGGGCGCGTTCATGCAGCCCCAAGGCCATCTGCAGCTGATCAGCAATATGGTCGACCATGACATGAACCCACAGCAGGCTATCAATGCCCTGAGGTTCATGGTAGGGAACGACACTGTCCTTCTTGAAGAAGGAATAAACCCGGCGGTTGCCAAAGACCTCCGGTCCCGGGGTCATAATGTCGGGCAAATCACCAGCTACGACCGGGTGTCCATAGGCGGTGCTCAGATGATTCAGCGCAACCCGGACACCGGAGTTTTGATCGGCGCCTCAGAACCCAGGAAAGACGGCTGCGCCATTGGGTACTAGCAGCCCGGTGCGTTATTCATCTCTATTGAACAACCCGAACTACAATAGGCAATAAGGAGCAAATAATGGCCCAGCAGAAACCGGACCGGGGCTTTTACCAGAAATACTTCAGGGACATAGACGTTGTCCACGGGCTGCAAACCAAACCCGAAGACCGGGAATGGCTATTGTCCACACCTCCGGACGATATCAAACAGTCGGACGTTGTCCTCTACCTAGGCTGTAACGTGCTCCGCACCACCCACATGATCCGCACCGTAACGGACATCTTCAAGATGATGGGCGTCAACTATGCTGCGGTGGGCGGCAAGACCTACTGTTGCGGCATCCAACACTTCCAACGGGGCGACGAAGAATCCGGCCGCTCCGTAGCCGCCACCACTGCCGCCAACTTCCAAAAGTTCAACCCTGAACAGGTGGTCATGTGGTGCCCGTCGTGTATCTACTTCTATGACGACATCATGGACATGCGGGGCAAGAGTTTCGACTTTAACCACGTTTCCGAATTCCTGGTGGACAACATCGACAAACTGGACTTCAAACCCCAGCCAGAGACCACCGTGGCTATGCACTACCATACTGGCAGGGAACAAGGCGACGCCGAGGCTGCGAGCGCCAAGACTCTGCTATCAAGGTTGCCAGGCATAAACCTGATTGACGTCGGCACTGACGTTAGGTTCGGCCGTCACTGCACGCCCGCGGTCCGGGAGAAGATGGGTTCAGAAGAGTGGGAAGCCATGGCCACCGGGTTCGTGGAGACGGCTGTTAGTCGCGGCGCCGACACCTTCGCTACTCTCTACCACGGTTGCCAGCGTCACATGTGTCGCTATGAGGCTGATTACCCGGTGAAGGTCGAGCACTACCTGACGCTAGTCGGCCGGGCTCTGGGCATCGAGCACGAAGACCTGCACAAGAAACACGTACTCTCAGGTGACGTGGACGCCATCATGGAAGAAACCAGCCCATGTGCCGTGGCCAACAACATATCCCCCGAAGAAGCCCGCGCCTCCATCGAAAATAACTACGCGAGGCGCTAATACTTCTCTAATCGCTCCGGTCCGACCGGAACAAGGACTTCATCTTCCTAGAGAAGGGTTTGCGATCCAAACCTTGAATCGCATCGGTGATAGGGGTTCCGTTAAGCCAGATGGCTGTGCACTCGAATACGACGTGGCAACTCCAGACGGTATCCTAGACATCTGGAATACGGAGGTTGAGTCCTCTCGTCGGAAGTCTGAAATCTCCTAGCGAGACTCTTCTTCCCAAGGCATACCTGATTCCTGTCTCTGTGGGCGATTTGGCGCATCCTGTTCATCGCCAACGAGCACTGGCTCAGGGCGTTCTACCGTGCCAATGCTGCCGTCGCTGAAGATCACTCCGTCTTCACAAAAAGCCTCGATTCGGCCGCCGCCGAACTGCTCTCGGTATAGGTTGGCATAGAGGCCCCCACGCTCCAATAATTCGTCATGGGAACCGTGGTCAACTATACGTCCGCGGTCCACCACATAGATCACATCTGCCGCAATGATGGTTGAGAGACGGTGGGCAATCACCATGGTGGTGCGGTCCCGCATCAAA
>CAJWGH010000116.1 GCA_913031095.1 uncultured Chloroflexota bacterium
CATGTCTTTGAGCATGCTAGTCACCATTCGCACCACCGGTTCGTTGGGGTCCAAGGTGTACATCTGAAAGAGCATCTCCATCTCTTGTTTGATAACTGCTTCTTGGTACTTTGCTCTGGCCTTATTCAGAGCCTCGGTAACCTGAAGCCCCAGCAGGTCTACGGTCTCAGTATTCTTACTGCGGAACTCTCCGCCGAAGGTTACCTCTACCGGAACAGCATTGCGCACAGTTCCACCAGAGATAAGTCCCACGTTAAACGTGGTCTCCTCATCTAGGCGACCGTTAGGCAGGTCTCCGATAATCTCGCTAGCGATGCGGATGGCAGATATACCCTTTTCCGGCTCCACTCCGGCATGGGCACCCCGGCCAGTCACCGTTATGTCGAATGCCATGTAGGTCGGGCTGGAACCAGTGATGGTGTTGACCGGCCCGTTGCCATCGAATACCACCGCTTCTTTGCAGTGGATCATAGAGTAGTCCAAGTTAGCCGCACCGATCAATCCGATCTCTTCACCCCTTGTGAAGACCACCTGCACGGGACGACGGGGCGAGTCGTCTTCCTTGGCTGACTCCAACGCCTCCATTATGGCCGCAACTCCAGCTTTGCAATCACCGCCTAGAATGGTCGTACCGTCGGAGCGTATGATGTCTCCGTCCACCTGTGGCTTGATGCTACGCCCCGGCTCCACGGTGTCCATGTGGGCCGACAGCATCAACGGGTCGGCCCCTTCCTCGGAAGCTATCAGGTTGCCGTGGTCGTCCCGGGCAACATTAAATCCCATGTTCTCAAGGCGCTCGGTTAGATGTTTGGCTACATCTTCTTCTTCGTCAGACGGGCTGTCTATCTTGACCAGCTCACAGAATGCGTTGACCAAGCGTTCCTGGTTAATCATCGGCTCCCTCTATTTCCACGTCTGATTGGGCCCTGTTGTAGGCACCGGATATTATACATTATGTCTGGCGACAGCAGGCTTCAACCTGCGTCCGTTATGGCGACAATGCGATCATGGCCAGCCCTGCGACGATGAAGCCAGAGCCAAGTAGGCGCCCGCTGCCAAATGGTTCTTTCAGCACATACATTCCGAGCAGCACACCGATGACGATTCCTACCTCTCTGGCCGGCGCTACGTAGCTAACTCTAGACAGCGAGAAGGCCGTCAACACAAGGCAGTAGGCGGCGAAAACCATCATCCCAGAGAGCGTGATTGGAATAGAGTTGGTCCGCCATTCGGTTTTAACGGCATCGGCCCCCTTGTGCAACAGGATGTAGGGAATAAGAAATCCGGCGCTCCCGATGGTCAAAAAATACATGTAGAGAACTGGCTGGATATGACCGACTCCCTCTTTATCGACGATAGAATAGGCGGCTATGGTAAATCCGGTGAGCACTGCATAACGCATTCCGGTTGATCTGAGGAAGAGCAAGGGACTTCGCAGCACTTGATTGAAGTTGCCCCACCATGAGATTGTGTATATCCCGCAAACGATGGTGAGGATTCCAGCTATGGCAAGCGGTTCTATTACCTCATTTATGAAGATCACAGCCAGCAACGGTGTCAGCATCGGCCCCATTCCTCGAGCCACTGGATAGACCAAGGATAGGTCACCCTGAGCATAGCCTCGGCCTAACAAAACAAAGTACAAGGTATGAAGAACAATGGTGGCCAGAACGAACCACATTCCGGGGAAGCCCACCGGGTTCAACCAGAGTAGGACTACACCGACCGGGGCCAATATGACAGTGGCCACGGCCAGCAGGCACCAGGCGAAGACCTCGGGGTCACCTGCTCGCTTCAACATCAGGTTCCACGAGGCGTGGGCGAAGGCGGACAACACCACGAGCAACAGGGATACGGCGGTCATGAGCGGGAGTATAGCATCGACCCCAGCAGCTCTCGCAGCAAATCCAACCCACGGAGGAGCGTGTGGAAGATAGTCATAGAACACAGTTGGCGGCTCTCACTGACGAGATCATTGCCTGCCGGATGTGCTCCCGCCTGGTTGGCTGGCGAGAGAAGATCGGCAAGGAGAAACGGGCGTCGTACAAGGACTGGGAATACTGGGCTAAGCCAGTGCCCAGCTACGGAGATCCCGACGCTTCGATGTTGGTGCTGGGTCTGGCACCAGCAGCCCACGGGGGCAACCGCACGGGGCGGGTTTTCACTGGTGATGCCTCGGCAACCTTTTTGACTGAAGCGATGTACAAGGCCGGGCTGGCCAACCAGCCCAACTCAGACCACCGTGGCGACGGCCTAGAATTCAACGGAGCGTACGTCGCCGCGGCGGTGCGGTGTGTCCCTCCCGGCGACAAGCCAACCCCCGAAGAGCAACGCACCTGTCTTCCTTACCTAATCAGAGAATTGCAAACATTACCCAACTTGAAAGTGATCTTTGCCCTGGGGCACATAGCGTTTCGGGCGGGACTACAGACATTGAGCGAGATGGCATCGGAAAAAATTCGAGGTAAATTCCTCCACGGCGAGGTCTACCGGTTCGGGCCCGAGCTGCCCATGATGGTGGCCTGTTATCACCCGAGCCCACGGAACACCAACACCGGCGTGTTGTCTATGGACGCGTTGGTCAAGGTCCTCAAGCAAGCCAAAGACCTGAGTCTGAGCTGAACGGTTCGAGATGCCTCTTGCCGTAGTAACCATTTGGTTCGATTACGCCTGCCCCCATTCATACATAGGCCTTAAGCAACTTGAGCAATCAGCGGCTGAGATTGGGTTTGAGATAGATCGCCGTCCGTTCCTTTTGCGGAAGGACTCTATCGAGAAGCCCATAGTACAGCTCGAAAGCAAGATACTGACGGATGTCTCACTAAGACAACCGCTGTACAAACCTGGCGAGGGTCTGGGAACGGAACCCGCGTCCAATCGATCAGTCAGCACCCTCGCTGTCCACGCAGCGACGGCCTATGCCAAAGATATAGGTCTTGACCGCGAGTTCTTTTGGGCAGCTTCCAAGGAATATTGGGAATTTGGGACCGACTTAGGGAACCTGTACACCCTGCGCAGGCTGGCCGTGTACATCGGCCTTGACTGGCGAACGATGTGGCCCAAGCTAGAATCTGGTGAATATCACAGATTTGTCCTATCTCAGCATGAAACGGCGGTGAAATCAGGAGTCACTCTAACTCCGTCATTCCTGATTGCCGGCAGGTTGCATCCCGGACCTATCAGCCCAGAGGAAATTAAAAACGCAGTTTAGGTGGTTTATCCTTCTCAGCCATTAACTTTGTGAGGAATCCCATCGCTTATGCTACCTGGATCGATCCCGAATGAAATCCTTCGTTTCACTCTGGGCGGCGGAACGGCGACGGGGTATGTTACTCGAGTTGAACCTAAGGAAACGCCCGCGGGCGACCTAGAAGAAGTTGCTTATGTTCTTGGCTAGAAGGACATTTTGGTCGAGGACGATCTTTCTGGACGAGATTCTCAATTGGCCTCCCTCTCTCCGCAGGATGTCTTCCCGCCTACCGACGTAGAAGTCCTGGTCAACCTCGCCCCGATTGCGATACATGACGAAGTTAGAGTAGACCCGCATCTGGTCCTGAGAGTCCTCTGCCTCAACCTCAATGTTGGTGATAATATGGCGGGTGCGGGAAGGCGGGTCTTCAGCCCAAGCCATGCCGGTATCCAAACGGGCCACACGTCCTTCCAGCGTCTCCTTGGTCTCCTCCATGAACGCTAGCTCGTCTTCACCGGAGACCTCCTCTTCTTCATACTGAGTAGCGTCCAGGATAGAGATGGCCTTGCTGTTCACGGGATAGCGATTGGACCGGGTTGGCATCCAATAACGGACGTCCTCGGAAAAGAGATCCAGCCATTCGGAAAAGCGGCGGCTGTCCAGCAGCCGGGCTTCCCGGTAGAGGAACTGTTCAACTTCCCGTAGAGTCCCATCATTCATCTGGGCCAGACCTGTTCCCAAGAGTCGGCCTGCATCAAGCTGGCCCACCGTTGGTAGAAATAGCGTGGGTTACTGTCACTGAGCTTGAAGTCGCTGGCCCATGCTCCCAACTCTTCATCAAACCGGTCATGACCCAAGCCCATCTGGTAGTTCAGGGCGTACCTCCGGGTCACCGCTCCCCGGTTGGTACGAGTGCACTCCTCCCAATTGTCCATATCATCCTGCTCTAGCACCCCGGAGGGCCCAAAGGCCCTGAGGCCAGTCACCCGGAGGGCGTCCTTGACCTCTTGGGGAGCCGCCCTATCCACAAACTGGCAGGAGATCACTTCAATCTTATCGGGACCTTTAGGATGCCAGACCCGGAAACTACGGGAGCTGCCCCTAAGGAACGACATATGCGGGAATAGAGTGCCCACGTTGGGGGTTATCTTTTCCAGCCTCGGCCCCAGACGAGATAAAGTCTCGGCCCTGATGGACTCCTCGTATTCCTGAATTATCTGCGTGGGTGCGCTGGAGTAGTCTTCTGCGCCCACGGCCAATATGCAGTGGCCGTTGCCTGGTGAGAGCGTGCCGCCCCCAGGCGTTTGTCTGGCAGCCGGGGCCTGGGTAAAACCTGACGTTAAGGCGGAGAGGTGGTTCCAGGCCACATGGTAGGCGTCACCGCCAAAGTTCTCAGCGGGTAGTTTCCAATTACAAGGGATGATCCACCGATGGACGCCGCCTATAACCTC
>CAJWGH010000117.1 GCA_913031095.1 uncultured Chloroflexota bacterium
CCACGCCCTAGATTCGTTGCATTATACCCGTCGATACCCGATATCGCATCCCCTTATTCTGGGACTACTAAGCTCGGCCTACAGGGACGGAATCTGGAAAAGAAAAACGGCCTTGATAGGCCGTTCTCAGGAGTGTCCTAATTGCCAGTGTACGACCGGGTTAGCTGGTCACTCCACTGGTATACTTTGGCTTCAACCGGCCTCTGGAGACCAGCTCTTCAGCTATTTGTAACGAGTTCAGCGCCGCGCCTTTACGCAGGTTGTCCGATACCAGCCACATAACCAAACCGTTAGGGTGGGACATGTCCTGCCTGATACGTCCCACGAAAACATCATCTTCGCCGGCCGCGTCCCAAGGCATGGGGTACTCGCCGCCATCCGGATTATCCAGCACTGTCATGCCAGGCATAGCCGACAATAACTCTCTGGCCTCTTCCACCACCATAGGGTGGGTAAACTCTATGTGCACTGACGCCGAATGCGATATGTATACCGGTACCCGCACGCATGTAGCCGATATCTGGATCTCCGGAGCGTGCATAATCTTCTGGGACTCCTGTCGCATCTTCTGCTCTTCAAAGGTGTAGCCAGTGTCCAAGAACCGGTCTATCTGCGGGACCACATTGTAGGCGATCTGGCCTTCTTCGGACTTGCTGTTGTTGGAGTCAGCATCCAGCAGACGCTCTGACTGTTCCCGTAACGCAGCCATCTCACCACCCCCAGCGCCTGAGACCGACTGATAGGTGTCCGCCACAATGCGCCTGATGGGGTTCACCTGGTGAAGCGGGAAGGCAGCCATCACCAATGGAGTGGTTGAACAATTGGGTATGGAGATGATTCCTTGGTGCCATTCAACGTCGGCACTGTTTACCTCTGGAACGACCAAAGGCACGGTCTCGTCCATGCGGAATGCGGAACCGTCGTCAATCACAACCGCACCTGCAGCAACAGCAGCCGGAGCCATCTGGTGGCTCACAGCGGAACTAGCCGAGATGAACGCCACATCAACACCATCGAAAGACTTCTCGGTTGCCTCTTCCACAATCAAGTCTTGTCCTCCCACCGTGATTGTCTTACCAGCAGAGCGGCTGGAGGCCAGTAGCTTCAACTTGGGCAAGCTAGAATAGCGGGTCTCCACGATGCGGAGGAATTCGGCACCGACAGCTCCGGTGGCGCCTACAACGGCGATGGTCAGGTCCTGCACGGGGGTTCTCTTTATACTATCTGATTCGTGCCTGAAATGAGCTTAAAGCCCTAGCACGTTCTCCAAGCCTATCACAAGGCCCGGGCGGGTCACAACGTCACGGATGCAGCGCACCACGCCAGGCATGTAGCAGCTCCTGTCAAGGGTGTCGTGGCGGATAGACACGGTCTGCCCTGCTGCGCCGAAGATCACCTCATGGTGGGCGCTCTTGCCGGGCATGCGAATGCTGTGGACCGATATGCCATTGTGATCACCGCCCCGGGTGTTGGCCAAGTTCTCTTTCTCCGGTTGGTTGCGAATGAATTGCTTGTTATCGCCAAGGCTGCGCATCAAATTCAACGCGAATCCTGAAGGTGAGTCAATCTTGGCCTCGTGGTGGGACTCGACGATGTCCACATAATCGAAGTAGGGCGCCGCCTGTTCGGCAAGTTTCTTCAGGACTATAGCTCCAAGTGCAAAGTTGGGCGCAACTATGATGCCCACACCATTGTTGTTAGCCATGAATTCCAACTGTTGCAGCTGGTCTTCGGAGAACCCGCTGGCGCCCATCACGATGTTTATATTCCTTGAGGCGGCCTTGGCAGCAGCATCCATGGCCACTACAGAGTTGGTAAAGTCCACCATCACGTCGGGCTTGGTCTGCTCAAGTAGGGCGCACAGATCAGTGGAAAGGGAGACGTCGCCGCTTAGGGTCGCGAGAACTGTGCCACGGTCGTTAGCGCAAGTGCCGCCAGCCAAGATGAGGTCCTCTTCACGGCCAACTGCTGCAACAGCCTCAAGACCCATCTTGCCAGTGATACCACTGATGACTACTTTTGTTTCCACCATGAGTACTCCTATCCTCGTTGCCTTTCTGAACAACCAGCCTGACTTATGCGCAACCTTCGACGGTATCAGGAAGAACGGCCTCGGAGATCTGGATGGTTCGCTGGTACTTAAGCGCTGGATTTGATTCGCTAGCTTCCGCACCAACAATGCTCGAATAGGCAACCCAATCTAATCACGATGATATCATGCAGGCTAAACACACGATAAATAAAACAGCCCCGCCACTCACATAAGGTGACGGGGCTGTTGATCTGTTAGTTAGCGTTATTCTGCCTAACGGCCGCCTTGGAAGCGTCCTCCGCCTCCGGGTCCACCTGGTCCGCGACTAGGGCCACGGTCTCCTCCTCGTCCGCCACGCCCGCCTCTATCGCCACCACGGTCACGGTTGAAACCGCCGCTGGGCTCAGGCCGGGGAGCGGGAGGGCTATCATCGCCGAACAGGGCTTTACGAGACAGGTTAACGCGTCCCTGGGAGTCGATCTCGCGGATAATCACCGTGAGTTCTTGGCCCTCTGCTAGGTCTTCTTCTATGTCGCCCAAGTCACCGTTGCGTATGAGCCCATCTTTGCCAGGTACCAATTCCACAAAAGCCCCAAAATTAGTCAAACGGACCACTTTGCCGGTGAAGATGTCGCCAATGGCCAAGTCGCGGGTAAGCGCATCGACCCGTGACTGAGCCAAACCTAGCATGGTGGAATCGACGCCGCCGATAGTGACAGAACCGTCGTCCTCTACGTTGATGGTTGTGCCGGTCTCCTCGATGATAGCGCGGATGACCCGACCACCGGGACCAATGAGCGCACCTATCTTGCTGACATCGATCTTCATACGAATCATCTTAGGAGCATGTTCGCTCATATGATCTCGGACTTCGGAGATCGATTCGTTCATCTTACCCATAATGTGGAGGCGGCCCTGGCGCGCTTGCTCCAGAGCTTCCTTCAAGATTGCAGGGGTCAGATGGGTTGTCTTAACGTCCATCTGGAGGGCGTTCACGCCGTCGGCGGTGCCCGCCACTTTGAAGTCCATGTCACCCAGGAAGTCTTCAATGCCCTGGATATCGCTTAGGACGGCGTATTCACCGTCCTCGCCGGTAATTAGACCCATGGCGATACCGGCCACGGGGGCTTTGATTGGGATACCGGCATCCATCAAGCTCAACGAACTGCCACAGACGCTACCCATGGATGTGCTTCCGTTGGAGCTCAAGCATTCGGAAACGATTCGGATGGCATACGGAAAGTCGTCTTCCGAAGGAAGTACCGGCATGATTGCCCGTTCGGCCAGCGCCCCGTGTCCAATCTCCCGGCGTCCGGGGGACATGGCCCGCCGGGCCTCACCGGTAGAATAAGACGGGAAATTATAGTGGTGCATGAACCGCCGCGTATTGTCGGGGCCGACAGAGTCGATCGTCTGTTTCAGGCTCAGAGAACCCACCGTGACGATGGACATAACCTGAGTCTCACCCCTGGTGAACAGGCCTGTGCCATGAGCTCGGGGCAGGAGGCCGGTGTCGCAGGATATAGGGCGGACCTGGTCCAATGCCCGCCCGTCAGAACGGACATGCTCTTTGAGGATGCGTCCACGTACGGCCTCACGGAACACGGCTTTGAAACCTTCGCCGATCTCCGTCTTGGAGTAATCCTCTTTAAGAGCTTCAGTGACCAGTGCGGATATCTCGTGCTCACCGTCGTCCATCTCGTACATGCCGGGGTTCTTGGCGAGAAGGTCGCTCCAGCGGGTACCGACGACCTCTTTGATTTTGTTCACGACGGCGTCGGCGGCAGCGTAATCGTAATCGACCTCGACCTTGGGTTTGCCGACTTTGTTGGCCAGTTCTTCAATCAGGCCGATCGTTGCCGCATTGGCTTCTTGGGCCTTGCTGATGGCTTCCAGGATGGCTTCTTCGGAGACCTCATTGGCACCTGCTTCCACCATCAAGATAGCATCGCGTGAGCTACTGACCACCATGCTCAAAGTGCTTTCTGTACTCTGCTCGTAGGTCGGGTGGATGATGTACTGCCCATCCAGATACGCGATACGGCAAGAGGCGATGGGGCCGTTAAAAGGAATCTGGGATATGCCGATAGCAGCGGAAGCTCCAATCATGCCTAGAACCTCTGGTGGGTTCTCCATATCGGAGGAAAGGATGGTCAGTGTGATCTGGATATCGTTGTGCAGACCCTTGGGGAACAGCGGCCTGATTGACCGGTCGGTGAGCCTAGAAGCCAGGATGCCGTCCTGTCCGGGGCGCCCTTCCCGGCGGAAGAAACTCCCGGGAATCTTGCCAACGGAATACATCCGCTCTTCGTAGTCAACAGTCAAGGGAAGAAAGTCGATGTCCTCGGCCCGGGGCCGTGATGACATGACGGCCGTAGCCAGGACCATAGTCTCACCCAAAGTAACAACAACACTACCGTGGGCTTGGTTTGCTAGTTTACCTGTCTCAAGGGTAAGGGTTTTACCGTCGATCTGGCTTGTGACCGACACCGGGGAAGATAGTTCTGTAGCCATAATTTGCCTAAGGCAACCTCGCAATGAAAAAACGTGCGCAACAGATAGATGGGGTGAGAGCTAGACGAGAAGCAACACCCGGAATAGGGTG
>CAJWGH010000118.1 GCA_913031095.1 uncultured Chloroflexota bacterium
CTTCGCCGGGAAGTCAACCAGAATATCCGCCGGCTAATCGAAATTGGCTCCTACCGGGGCCTGCGGCACCGGAGGAACCTCCCTGTAGCTGGACAGCGCACCAAAACTAACGCCCGAACTCGGAAGGGCCCTCGCCGGACAGTCGCTGGACGCGGTAGGCGCAGCGGCGGCAAGTAGTACGCATATTGGATGTAGAGAGAATTACTTATGGCTAGACCCAGGACGAGGCGCCGCGAGCGCCGCTCGGTGCCCCAAGGGCGGGCGTATATATACTCCACGTTCAACAATACGCTGGTGAGCCTCACAGATCCTCAGGGGAATGTGATTGCTACCGCCAGCGCTGGAACTGTGGGTTTTAAAGGCTCCCGGAAAGGGACCGCATTCGCCGCCCAACGTGCTGCTGAGCAGGTCGCCCGAAAAGGGATGGACTCTGGTCTTCGGCAAATAGATGTTCTTATCAAAGGCCCAGGAGCTGGACGAGAGGCAGCGATTCGCTCCCTCCAAGGTGCAGGTCTTTTCGTGACGAGTATCCGGGATGTAACTCCCATTCCCCACAACGGGTGCCGCCCGCCAAAACGAAGGAGAGTGTAACTCCAAACCCATGGGAAGATATACAGGACCCTCCTGCCGCCTTTGCCGGCGGTCCGGTGAAAAACTATTTCTTAAGGGCGATAAGTGCTTCACGCCTCGCTGCGCATTTGAGAAGCGCCGCAACCCGCCTGGCGATGTGTCTCGCCGCCGAAGGCGCCCAACGGACTACGCCGTTCACCTACGCGAAAAGCAAAAGGCCAAGTACATATATGGCGTTATGGAAGGGCAGTTTCGCCGTTATATGACCGAGGCGTTCAACACCCCAGGCGTGACCGGCATGAACCTACTTCGTGCCTTGGAACGCCGCCTGGATAATGTGGTCTTTCAACTAGGGTTTTCCGACTCCAGAAAACAAGGGCGCCAAAGTGTTTTGCACGGGCATTTCAAGATTAATGGCGTCAAGACGGATGTGCCCTCTTATCAGGTCAAACCCGGTGATGTTGTCAGCTGGAAAGAGACCCTGAAAAGTACAGATTTTTATGCAGGTCGTATCGAGGGCGTGCCCAAACGCCCGGTTCCGGCCTGGTTGACCCTGGATTCGGGCGACATGGTTGGGACCGTCGTCTCAGTGCCTGCGGATGAAGATTTACAGGCGATAGTAGATTCAAGACTAATAGTAGAGTTTTACTCGAGGTAGTTTGTCCATGCTGGACACCCTGATCCTAACTCCGGGTACGCCGGAGACTGGTGCGGAAACGCTAAAACCCGAGATACGGGTGATGGATTCAGAAGAAACTTACGGGAAGGTGGCTATTGAGCCGCTGCCTCGGGGGTTTGGTCTTACCATCGGCAACCCTCTTCGGAGGATCTTGCTCAGTTCCACTAACGGCAGTGCAATCACGTGGGTAAAGATCGACGAAGTCGTTCACGAATATGCAGCTGTCACTGGTGTCAAAGAAGAGGTGATGGAACTCCTCCTGAATATCAAGCGGATTCGAATTCGTTCCCAGTCGGACCGAGCCGGAAAAATGCGGCTCGACGTTACTGGGGAAGGCCGTGTTTGCGCAGGAGATATCTCGACTTCAAGCGACTTCGAGATTGTTAACCCCGAACTCCATCTGGCGACTCTTGACTCAAATGATTCCCATCTTTCGATTGAGTTTAATGTCGAGCAGGGCGTGGGTTACCAACCTGCGGTGCAAGCGGATGGCACCACTAACCCACCTGTGGGCGTTCTGCCGGTTGATGCAGTGTTCAGCCCGGTACGAAAGGTCAACTACAATGTCGAGCGCACTAGGGTTGGCCAAGTTACTGACTACGAACGCCTTGTGATGGAAGTCTGGACCGACGGTACCATTAGGGCCGTTGAAGCGATTCAACAGGCTGCCGAGAACTTGGTGAACCACTTCTTCCTCTTCAGCAATCTCAACAAGGTCGTTGATGAAGGCTCCGAAAGGACGCCGCTGGTGGTATCTCCAGAGATATACCAGACTCCGATTGAAAAACTGGAACTATCACCACGCACATTGAACTGCTTGAAGCGATCCCACATCTCGAAAGTGGGAGAAGTGCTGGAGATGTCCGACGAAGAACTGCTGAAAATACGCAACTTCGGTGAAAAATCGTTAGTTGAATTGAGGGAGAAACTTGCTGAACATGGTGTCACAGGCCTATTTGATGGCCCTGCCGGGTCCGTAGAAGACATCTCGCTCGAGGATTTGGGCGAACTCATGGGCGATGAGCGAGCTGATTCCGATGCTCCGTCAGAAGCTCCTGCTGGTATGTCGGTTGAAGACGCGGCCGAAGATTTCGAGGACGATAATAATGACCTAGACGAGGACGAAGACTAACCATGGCTTCCCACAGAGTAGCCGGCCGAAAGCTCAGCCGGTATAAGGACCAACGCATCGCATTATTGAGAGGTTTGGTTGCGGAGTTGATAACTCATGAGCGCATCACCACCACTCTAGCCAAGGCCAAGGAGACCAGGGTTATCGCGGAAAAGTTGATTACTCACGGGAAAAAAGGCAATCTGCACCATCGCCGGCTGGCGATGGCCCAAGTCCCCAACTCCCGAGTGGTCAAGAAAGTATTCGATGATATCGCCGTCCGGTATGCCGAACGAGCGGGCGGTTACACTAGAGTTCTTAAATTGGGACCCCGCAACGGGGACGCGGCTGAGATGGCAATCATTGAGCTGGTTTAACTACCGGTAAACCTGATCCGAAGCTAGAGGTACTAACTAAGATAGAACAAGGAAAAGTCCAAAATTCAGAGAGTAATTCAGATAGCGAAATGGACAGGCAGTTTTCGCGGGTCGCTCTTCTGGTGGAATATGAAGGCACGAATTACGCCGGATTCCAGCTCCAAGCAGGTCCTACCACAGTCCAAGGAGAATTGGAGAAAGCACTCGAACATTTCACCGGACAGCGTACTAGGGTAAGAGGTGCCAGCCGGACAGATTCTGGGACACATGCTAAGGGCCAAGTGGTCGATTTCACTACTGTGACGAAGCATCCTCTCGAACGATTCCCACCCGCACTCAACTACCATCTACCCAAGGACATCAACGTCCTAGAGGCCCACCGGGTGGACGACGATTTTAACTCCCGCAGATGCGCCCTGAGCAGGACCTATCAATACAGCATATTAAATCGGCACACGCCATCGCCGTTACGGCGCAAAACCCACTTGTGGATTAGAGAGGCCTTAGACATTGACAAGATGGCAGAGGCAGCCCAGCATTTGGTGGGCGTTCACGACTTCAGGCCTCTGGCCATCGGCCACTCAGAAGACCGTAGCGCGGTGAGAGAAGTTGTTCGGTGGGAAGTGGATCGGTTCGAAGACACGATAGTGATTGAATGCGAAGCCAACGGCTTCCTGAAACAACAGATAAGAAAAGCTAATGGGATATTAACGGAGATAGGAAGGGGTAAATACCCAACAGATAAAGTGAAACAAACACTGGAAGGCGATGTGAGCAGGACACCGCTTCTTTCCGCCCACGGGTTATGCCTAATTAGTGTAAAATATCCAGGTTCCTTGAGATTTGAATCTGAGAAGATAGGATCGGAATAACTGAGCATGAAACGAACTAGCACATACTTTGCCAAGCCCGGCGAGACACCTGAGAGTTGGCGAGTGATGGACGCCCAGGGTCAAATCCTAGGGCGCCTGGCTCGTAACATCGCCATAGCCTTACAGGGCAAGGACAAACCAACCTACGCCCCCCACGCTCCGACGGGCGATTTTGTTGTTGTGGTTAACGCCGCCGATATGCGTGTCACAGGGAACAAGATGGACGATAAGAAGTATTATCGGCACAGTGGGTATGTGGGCAATATCAAGACATTCCGGCTGAGAGACCTCATGGAATCTCGGCCGGATCGAGTGCTGGAGTTGGCCGTTAAGGGTATGCTGCCCAAGAACCACCAAGGTCGTCAGATGCTGCGCCGTCTCAAGGTCTACAGCGGCCCAGACCACCCTCACGAAGCGCAGGTGGCCGGATTCGCGGTGCCACAAGCGGCAGAGAACGGAGGATAGATTTCCCTTGGTACAAGCTGAAACAAACCAGACTTATTACTACGGAACGGGTAAACGCAAGACCTCAATTGCCCGTGTGCGTCTTTACCTAGACGACGGTGGCCCGATCCTGGTCAACGGCAAACCAATGGATGAGTTCTTTAATTGGGCGCCTTGGCAACGGATAATTAACGACGCATTCCGGCTTAGTGACACTCAGAATAAATTCCGGGTCGTGGTCAAAGTGGCTGGCGGCGGGGTCAACTCCCAGGCTGAAGCCATCCGCCACGGAATAGCTAGGGCTTTGGTAGTCTATGATGCAAGCCTCAAGCCGGGACTACGCCGGGCTGGCCTGATAACCCGAGACGCTCGCATCAAAGAAAGTAAGAAATATGGCCTCAAACGCGCCCGCAGGGCACCGCAATACACCAAACGGTAAAGACGACCTACAACGGCAAACCGAGAAAAGCCCCGTTCTTCTGCAAAGAAACGGGGCTTTTTTTGATCAGAAGGCATGTGGTTGGGAACTGCTCTACCATCACAATCATCTCTCAGGGGAAGGGA
>CAJWGH010000119.1 GCA_913031095.1 uncultured Chloroflexota bacterium
TAGGTGTTACCGGGCAGATCAACTGCGATTGCTTCATGGCCCTGGGCCACCAGCAAAGGAACGACCTTGTCCCAACACCAAGATCCGTGCGATGCGCCGTGGACAAGAACGAATGTGGCCATGGTAGAGCTCCTTAGGTCAACTCATCCGAATTACGTTGTCGGGGGAATGGTGGATCACCGTGGCGATCTTCCAGCCGTCCGCTGTCTTGCGGCATGCAAACGATGCGCCTCTGCGCTCCAGCTCATCTCCATCTTTGGTGTATCTGATAGCCAAGCTGCTGGCCATCGCAGTGTTATCGTTCAATATCTTGATGCTCGCTCTCGACCGCTCGGTATGGTCAAAGCCAGATTCCTTCAGATCATTGAAGCGAGGAGCCCAGAAACCTTCGACCTCGTCCACCGTAGAATATATCAAAACCTCTTGAGGGGTTATGAACGCACATGGCACGTGGAAATACGAGACTATCGACCGGAGGTCAAGGACGCTAAAATCCCGGAAGTAGTCAACGAATAACTGATCAACTTCCTGTTCAAGGTCGGTCATATTTCACCCCTCAAAATCTGGTGTCTGACGGCTGTTAGCTGGCATCTTGTTACTCGAGCATCGACTCGCGGAAGCCGTCTATGACACTCTGCTGGACACCATGGTGGATCAGGTATGCCTCGGAACCACCAAAGTCGCTCTGCGTCGAATCCAAAAACTTCTCGATGGCAGGTTGTGGGGCTATGATTCCTTCCCGGGTGGAACTCTCGAATCCAGGCATTTTCTTGATACGCGCCAAAATTCCGTCGATTACCTCGTTAGTCATAAGAAAGTCTGCGATAACGTTCTCTCTGCTGACACCGAGTACCGTCAGGATGGTCGCGCCCAGTATGCCGGTGCGGTCTTTGCCTGCACTGCAATGAAACATGGCTGGTTGGTTCAAGTCTTGTGCCAACGCGGTGAAGGCTTGGGCGATTAGTTGGCCGGAATTGTGAAGCATCCACTGATAGATCGCTGACAGCCGGTCGGCTGATTGCTCGCCCGAGGTAGGCGGGTCGATACCTCTGCGCTCCAGGAACGGATAGTTGTGGTAGCCGAGTCCGGAGAGCGCAAGAAGACCGCGCCCGTCCTCCAAGACGCTATTACTGCTGCGGAGGTCAATCACTGACTTAATGCCAAGGTTCTCCGTGATAGTCCTCACGTCCGATGCGGTCAGAGTGCTGGGAGAATCGCTGCGGAAGATACGCCGCCACTTCACGGTACGTCCTGCGTCCGTTGGATAACCGCCTTGGTCCCTGAAATTTACTGCTCCCTCCAAGGGTATTCGCCGTTCTATCTCTTGAGTCATCAGCCGGGGTTCAGGCCCCTTCCACCCCCATCTCTTTGGCGACAGCCAGCATTGTCTTGGCAGTGGCTTCGTGGGCGATGTCCACCATGTCACCATCGAAGGTTACCGCAGCTCCACCGGTTTTCCGCATCTCTTCCATCGCCGCAACCAGCCCCTGCCAATGCTTCACCTCCTCCGGTGAAGGGGAGAACACTTCGTTCACCACAGGGACGTGAGACGGGTGGATCAGGTGCATCCCGGTGTAGCCTAATCGCTTCAGCTGGACTGCCAAGGCGCGGAGGCCATCCAAGTTATGGATGTCCATCCAGCCACCGCTCATAGGATAGGGAACACCAGCAGAACGGGCATCGATCAGCACCTTCGACTTCAAGAACAAGGTCTCCAGACCTTCAGGTGTCCACTCGAAACCGATGGACCTGGCTGTGTCTCCGCCCTTGCCGCCGCTGCCGCCCATATGGGCAACTCTGGGAGATGAAGACGCAATCTCATAGGCCAGGCGGATACTGGTAGCGGTCTCCATACCCGGATCGATGTAGATGCTCCCAACTTCCATGCCCGCTTTACGCTCGAAATGGGAGAGCAGGTTGTCAACCTCGATAACGTCGGCCGGGCTTTCGACCTTGGGCAGCAGAACACAGTAGAGCTGCGAACAGGTGACAGCCTCTAAGTCGCCGCCGGTCAGACCTGTTTCAAGACGGTTGACTCGGACGGTCAGAGTGGGGTTCTCTCCACCCAGCTCCTCCAGCATCTTGCGAACCAATGCGCGGGCTTCTGCTTTGTTGGGGATGGGCACCGAGTCTTCGAGATCTAATATCAGGGCGTCCGCGCCGTATTGGGGCGCCTTCCGCATCCAGTCTTCTTTGTTACCAGGGACATACATGGACGTGCGCAGCGGTCTGGGAGTTGCCATTTAGGGGCCTCCTTCGGGGACAACGAAGCCATCGAATTCTGGGTTCAGATTACTTTTTCTTCTTTGAGCGTTTCCATTTCTTGGTCAGAGAGTCCGAGATACTTGGAGAATATCTCTCTGTTGTGCATTCCTAAGGTGGGGGCGCCAGGAATTGTAGGCAATTCTCCGCCGGAGAATTTGACCGGAAATCCTGAAGCCACGCCCTCAACCGGGCCATTCATCGCTGCGTTCAGCATCGGAAGCAGGCTACCACGATCCCAGAAATGCTGGTCTTCCATAACCTGTTTGGCGGTGCGTACAGGAGCGCAGGGTACATCGAATGCCTCCAGGCGTTTTAGGGCGTCTTCAAGCGTGAATTCACCGATCAATCGCTGGACCTCTTTGCGAGCCTCTTCCACGTTGGTAGTGCGAGCTACGTAATCGCTGAACCGCGGGTCGTTCAGTAACTCTGGAGCTTCCATGGCGCGGGAGAGTCGTCCCCACTGGTCGTCGCTGGTAACGGTCAAAGATAGGTCTCCATTCTTGGTCTCATAAAGCCCGGTAGGGCCGCTGCGGCTGATGTTGCCAGTACGCAGTGGAATACCTTCGGCGATGGCTTCTTCGAGGTTCTCCATGAACATCATCGACACCAAGGTGTCCATCATGGAAACATCCAAATATTGCCCCTGTCCGGTGTGTTCTTTCTCGCGCAGCGCAGCCAAGATTGAATAGCAAGCAAACATGGGCGTAACTAGATCTCCGATGTAGAACCCTACCTTCACCGGCGGCCTCTCTTCTTCGCCGTTGATGTCCATCAGGCCGCTCATACCTTGTATCTGAGGATCGTGGGCGGGCTTGTCGGCATAAGGTCCGGTCTGGCCGTATCCTGAAATGGAGCAATAGACGATGCCAGGGTTAACCTTGGCGACTTCTTCGTAACCCAATCCTATCCGGCGCAGTGAGCCAGGAGCCAAGTTCTCCAAAACCACGTCACATCCCTTGGCCATCTCCAAAAACATCTGCTTGCCCTTAGGTTTCTTAAGGTCAATTGTGACGCTTTTTACCCCCTGAGTGCGCTTGAGGAACCGTGTAGAGATGTCTTCATCGGTCTTGGGCCTTACGTGAGTTCCCTGCGGGCCAGCGAACGGGCCGTTGCCCCGGACCGGGTCTCCTTTGCCGGGTATCTCAACCTTGATAACTTCAGCTCCCATACGGGCCAGGTTCATGGAGCAGAAAGGGCCGGCGAGGTATACGGTGACCGCCAGAACTTTCAGGTCTTTCAATGGTTCCATAGTTTCTCTATTATTCGCCTTTGGCCTAATAAAATCTGGGTGAGCAAAGGTTGTATTCGACGGCCATTCTCTCACAGAATCGGCCCGCTGTGGTACAATTTCCAGACTTCAGCCAGGCACTAGATTACGCGTGAGGTAGACTCGATGGCAGATAACATCGTCTTGTCCAACACAGAGTATAAAGTTGTGGGAACCCGCCCCATTCGCCACGACGGCACCGACAAGGTGACGGGCCGGGCCAAATACGGCGCAGACTTCCAAGCTGCCGGGATGTTGTTCGGCAAGGTCTTACGCAGCCCTCATGCCCACGCCCGCATCAAATCAGTCGACACCAGTAAAGCGTTGGCGTTGGATGGCGTGTCAGCCGTTATCACTGGCTCTGATATGCCGGGCGCCAATAAAAAGGACGCCCCCCGGGGCGTGCAGATGGCCAGTGACAACCTCATGGCCCGCAGCAAGGCTGTTTACAAAGGCCATGCTGTAGCAGCTGTAGCGGCAGTGAACCAGCACATCGCAGAGACTGCCCTCGACCTGATCAAGGTCGACTACGACGTTTTGAAACCCGTCATGAACGTCCACCAGGCTATGGCCGACGACGCTCCTCTGATTCAAGAAGAGCTGACAACCACCGAGCTGGGAGAACGTACAGACAAGAAGAGCAACATCGCCACTCATGTTCAGCACTCCCAAGGCGACATCGAGAAAGGCTTCGCGGCGGCGGACGTCATCGTCGAGCGCGAGTTCAGCAACGAGACCGTGCACCAGGGATATATCGAACCCCATGCTGCCTCCGCCATGTGGAATATGAACGGCGAAATCACCGTTTGGTGCAGCACCCAGGGCGCATTCACAGCCCGGGACGCCATCGCTCCAATCCTGGATGTCCCAGTTTCCAAGATCAAGGTTGTGCCCTTGGAGATCGGCGGAGGGTTCGGTGGGAAGATTCCTGTCTATCTGGAACCCATCGCAGCACTGCTGTCCCAAAAGACGGGCCGGACGGTCAAAATAACTATGACCAGGGCCGAGACATTCGAGTGCACCGGCCCCACGTCAG
>CAJWGH010000120.1 GCA_913031095.1 uncultured Chloroflexota bacterium
AAGACCGGTGAAGCTGGGCTCTCAAAGTGGGGCAAAGACAAACTGGACGCCAACCCAGAGATGTACGGCGAACGGGACCGAGCTCAAGGTTTGGAACGGGAAAAAGACTTCTGGGGACCCACCGGCGTGACCGTTGACGACGAAGGGAACATCTTTGTTCCTGAGTCGGCTCGGAACCGCATCCAAGTCTACAAAACCCAGTCTCCGACCTTCGCAGGTCCGCGACTCTAAACTTCCGACCATGGCAAGGCTGATGTAGCCCCAAATTAGCAAAACGATAGGGCCTCGAAATTCGAGGCCCTATTTTTCTCCACGAAATCTGTTACTTACGGTGTTAGCACTTGCCCATCATATTAGGCCGAACCCCATATTTAAGCTCGGAACCCATGTATTTCGATATGGGCAAACGTGGGATCGCCGTTCTAGAACTGCCGCCCAACGAGTTAACGGCAGCGATTGCAGATAACCAGATTCAGGGAGGGTTGATCCCGCTGATCGATACCTTCAACCTAGACGACAGCATGCGAACACTGTCGGGATTCTGTCTTGCCACTGTGGCACAGGCGGGCAGCGTCAAGCTCCACTCCAAAATTCCGATTGTAGAATTGGCTGGCGAGACAGTGGCTGTGCCCTCAGAATCGCCAACGTCGGTCAAGTTGTTGCAAGTTTTGTTAGAGATTAAGCACGGGGTAAAACCAGCCGCCTATGTCAACGAATCTGAACCCCACGAAGCCCAACTACTGGTGGGAAACCTGGGACTGCGCCACCGCCGAGGCCTGCGAGAACACCCACACATCTATGACTTGGGAGAGGAATGGAATCGATGGACAAATCTGCCTTTCGTGTTCGCCAGATGGGCACTGAGAAACGATGTTCAACGCACAGATGCTCTGATGATTGAAGACTCCCTCTACACGAGCCTACAAGATTGGTCAGACGGCCTCTACCGAGTATTGGGCCCAGCCATACCACTGCCAATTCACCCTCAGGAAATCCACATGTATACCCAAGGGCTCCGTTATTTTATGGGGCGGCCAGAAGAAAAGTCCGTCACCCGGTTCCAGGAGTATCTGGATCAGTTGGGATAAGGTGTTGTGACGTTATTTCAGAAAATTGACTGATAGGGTCATTCGATCATCTTAGAACAAACAATTGCAATAGGTTGTCAATGATCTGCTGACGCTGGGCCAGGTCGGCCTCGTCTGTTACATCAAAAGTGCGTTGAGTCCCCAATACGATCACGGAGACATTAAGTTTGCCAACCTTCCGATACTCCAAATTCACTCGCCTTATATCTAAAAAAGTGTCAGAATCAAACGCCCCGCTTCTCGAAATCAGCCCGGGCCGCGGTCAAAAGGCTGGAATCTAGAAGTAGATCGCAGGCCGTCAGAGTCATTGTCTTTGCCACGTTGATCGCAGCGCCAAGTGCGTAAGCCGTAATTGCAGTCTCCGTCATCTCCCTGGAATGGGAGGCCACCGGCTGCTCACTGACGGCGTATCGCAACTCGTATGCGGGCAAGGTCTGGCTGACGTTGCCAAAGTCAGTGGAGGCAGCGCTACCCTGACGGCCGGGAAAGGGTTCGTCCAGACTGAGGCCTGAGATTCCTGCATTGTTGAACAGAAGGTCAGCGATCACTGAATTAGGGCGAACATTCTCATAGAATGGGTAATACTCTTGGACCTCCAAGCGGCAGCCAGTCATTGCGGCGGCACCTTCGGCCGCAGCAAGCACCCGCCCAACAATCACATCGCTCAGATAATCCCGGTCGCGGCACCGCAGCATGAAGTTAGCGGCGGCGTATTCCGGCACCACATTGGCCGCCCTCCCGCCATCCGTTATCACGCCGTGGATCCTGGTGTCCTCCCGGAGATGCTGACGTAATGAATCAATCCCTGAGAATAGGTGGATCACGCCATTCAGGGCGTTGATACCTTCATGAGGCATCGCTGCCGCGTGAGCTGCTTTGCCGTGAAATATGTACCGGTAACCCACCATCGCCAGGCTCCAGCTTTCGCCCATGGGGATATCCGTTGGAATCACCGTCCGGTTGGACGAAGGATGAGATGACAGCACCGCGTCTACGCCTTCGAACACTCCGCCGTCGAGCATCCGAATTTTGCCACCACCGCCCTCTTCAGCGGGAGTACCAATCACCATGATGCGGCCGGGTAGGTTTTCCAGATTAGCTTGAAGACCCAATCCAGCACCGATGGCGGCCATGGCGATCAGATTGTGGCCGCAACCGTGGCCAATATCGGGGAGAGCGTCATACTCCGCGAGAATGGCGATGGTTGGCCCAACGCCGCCTTGACCGGGAAGCGTTGCTGTAAACGCAGTCTCAACGCCGCCAACACTTCGTTCCACCTCGAATCCGTGTTTCTCCAGGGTCCCGGACAGCAATTCGGCAGCATGTTGTTCTTCGTAGTTCAACTCGGGGTGCGCGTGGATATCGAGGGCGACCTCTACCAGTTCGGACCGTGCGCTCTCGATGGCTTGGGAGGTGGTCTCAGATAAAACTGCTTTCGATTGGCTGTTATTGCTGGTCATATAATCCTCAAAATCCAATAGGTAGTGGGCTTTCATTGGCTGCAAAGACTTTACGCCATTTACAGCGTGCTTGCACATTACCCCGGTGGAAGACGCCGAGCGCAAAACGGGGATTCTTGTTAGAATCAATCGATGTTGGGAATTCTGCTGATTCCCTAGCGTAATACCTAGGAGCACAAGATACCGCAGGAGATTTGATATGCCCGACAAATTGGGATGGCGCGCCAACTGGGGAGTTATCGCTCCATCAACCAATACCTCGGTTCAACCCGAGTTCGACGAGATGCGTCCCAGGGGCGTGACCAATCACATGTCGCGGATCTTTGTCCCAGACGAACCACTGAATAGCGACGAAGATTTCAACCGTTTGATGGATGCCATCCGCCTCGAATGGGACAACGCAATCCTGCGGGTAATGACCTGCAATCCCGACTATCTGGTGATGGGTATGTCATCAGAGACTTTTTGGGGCGGTCTAAAACGCGCCAATGAACTTAAGGCCCACATGACCGGTATGACTGGGCTAGGTGTCGCCATGGGTTCTGACGCCTGCCAAGCCGCCATACGTTGTTACGGCGACATAAAAAGGATCGGCGTGCTAACCCCTTATTGGCCGGTCGCCGACAAAAACGTCACCTTGTTCTTCAATGACTGCGGATTCAACGTGGTGGCCTTGAAGGGCCTCTGCTGCCCCGGCCCAGCCGCAATCGCCCAAACCACCGAAGAAGAGATGATGAACGGACTCAAAGAGCTAAATGAGTCTGATGCTGAAGTCCTGGTCCAGGTGGGTACGAATCTCGGTATGGCCCGCATGGCAGCAGAAGCCGAAAAGTGGCTCAATAAGCCGGTTATAGCCATCAACACGGCCACCTATTGGTATGCCATGCGAGACAACAAAATCGATGACGTCATTCAAGGCTTCGGCTCCCTAATGACCGACTTCCGGGAATTACCCAAACTGTATTTCGACAAACTTGAAGAACAAGCCAAGGCCAATTAAATACCTGGCCTTAGGTGCCTAGCCGAATTTCTTATCGGAAAGGATTCTAAACGATGCCCGAAGGCGACCTCAAGATAACACCAATAACCCGATTAACCCGAAACCCAAATCGCGCCGAATACGACCGGGACGCAGTCAATCAAATCATCGACGCAACACCCCTCTGCCACGTTTCCTATATCATCGACGGCCGCCCCTACAACACGCCGACATTACAGTGGCGTGAGGGCGACAAGATCTACTGGCACGGCTCTTCCGCCAGTCGGTTCCTCCGCCAGATCCTAGGCAAGCAAGTTTGCATGGCCATCACTCATTTTGACGGTTTCGTGCTCGCGCGGTCGGCGTTCCATCACTCCATCAACTACCGCTCAATCATGCTCTTTGGCGAGGCCACCAAGATTGAGGACGATGAGAAAAACGCTTTATTGGAAAGGTTTGTCGATCACCTGATTCCCGGACGTTTACAGCACCTGAGGGCTATGACCGACCAGGAAGCCAAGGCCACCACGGTATTCTCCATGCCCATTGACGAGGGATCTGCCAAAGTCAGGAGCGGCCCTCCTGTAGACGACGATGAAGACTACGAGCTCCCAATCTGGGCAGGAGTGCTTCCAATCAGTCAAACGCTCCACGCACCCGAGCCAGATCCCAAGAACCTCGCCGGCCTCGAAGTGCCGAAACACGTGCGCGATTATAAACTCGGATAGATAATCAGATTCTTAACCCTCTAGGAGATTAGACATGGCCGACCGTATACGCCTAGGAATAATCGGCGCCAGCCCAACCGTTGGCTGGGCCTGCCGCTCACACCTGCCGGCGATCGCAGCCAGCCCGGAATACGAATTGACTGGCGTCTGCACCACTCGCATGGAGACCGCCGAAGAATCCAAGAAACAGTATGGTGCCAGACTGGCCTTCGACGACTATCAAGATATGCTGGCCCATCCGGAGATCGACGCCGTGGCCGTGGTGTTAAGGGTTCCAGCCCACTA
>CAJWGH010000121.1 GCA_913031095.1 uncultured Chloroflexota bacterium
CCTAGGCATCGGAATCGAAGCCAATAATCCGGATCAGATGTATGCCGCACTAGAAGTGGGCGGAGCTGCCCACAGCCCCGATGGCGGCAAGTCCTGGACAATTGTGAACAGCGAATTCGCCGGCGACGTAGACCTCATGGACCTCCATGGAGTCACCGTAGGATCCGCCGACTCTTCCTCAGTGTTCATCTCCAACCGTACCGGTGTGTGGCGGAGCCGGAACCGGGGCGCCAACTGGGACAATCTGAATTTCGAAAAGTTCACCGATATCTTCTATTCCAGGGGAGTAGAGTCCGCCCCAGACGACCCCAATACCCTCTACGCTTGCGTAGGCCTTAACTTCGGCAGCCAACAGGGCGGCGTTATGCGTTCAACCGACCAAGGTGACACATGGGAGCGCTTCGACAAAGGCGTGAATCCCGTCAGCACCACTTTCGGGGTGGCCATAAACGAGCACGCTCCGGAACAGGTGTACTTTTGCACCCGAAAGGGCGAGGTATTCGGCACCCGCGATGGCGGCGAGACCTGGTCTTCCCACGTGCTCCCTGAGATGGCCGGGAGCGTGAAAGCGATCGCCTGCGCGTCCGCATAGCCGTGGTTTCCGGCCTCATCGAACCTGAGGACAAATGACCGACCCAAAATCGAAGGATCCGGCGGCAGCAGCAGCGGCCCTAGCGCCCCAAATCCGGGCTGCCAAGGACGATATCCAGTCCAGAAGCACGCTGCCGGATCCTCTGATTGACGCCATGTCTGAGGCCAACCTCTTTCAGCTCTTCGTGCCCGGAGCCATCGGAGGGCCACAAACAGATCCGATCACGGCATTCCGGGCTGTCGAGGAGCTTTCGAAAGTGGATGGGTCGGTGGGTTGGTGTTCTTTCGTAGCAAGCGCGATATCCATGTATACTGCTTGGCTGCCACCAGAGTTGGCTCGCAATCTATTCGGACAACCTATTGACATACGTGCCGCTGGTTCCTTTCGGCCCACTGCGAACGCCAAACATGTAGCTCGCGGATATCAAATCGGTGGTCGATGGAACTACGTTAGCGGGTCAGACCACGCTAACTGGCTGATTCTCAACTGCAACATCTTGGACGATAGCGGCCGCGTGTTCGATGCTCAGGAGAATCCGGTCACTCGGATGGTAATCGTACCTAGATCGGCGGCGGTCATAGAGAAGACCTGGTCGACCATGGGCATGCGCGGTACTGGTAGCAACGACGTGGTGATCCAAAAGCAATTCGTGCCTGAAGAACACACCTTCTTGCTCTACGATTCAGCTGCCACTGTTGGTCCTTACTACAACCCGCGCTTGGTCAACACTATCAGTTGGTCATTGATCTCGGCCATGGCGCTTGGAATCGCCCGGGGGGCCATGAACGCCGTCGTCCGCATGGCTACCGAATCTGGCTCGACGACGTCGCCAACGTTGATGAGGAACAGGACTCCAGTCCAGACAACGGTGGGAGAGACCGAGGCAATCATCAGCGGGTCAAGGGCCTATGTCTTAAACACAGTAGAAGCGATATGGGAAGGCGCGTGCCGAGGTGATGCAGACCCTGGCCCTCAAGTGTTGCAAGCACGGCTGGCCATTACCCACGCCATGCGCGAATCAGTGCGGGCTGTTGGTATGTTGTTCGACGCCGCCGGGACCAACAGCATCCACGAAAGTAATGACTTGGAACCATGCTTCCGGGACATCCACACAGCCTGCCAACACATCGCCGGGCTGCACTCCAACTTCGAGTACGGAGGGCAGATACTGATGGGCCTACCACCGGGGGCGTCAGGGTGGTAGCAAAAACTCCTTAGATCTTACCGGTCAGACTCTTCAGCAAGTCGTTCGACCTCGCCAGCGAGGCGTCTTCGTCACTCCCTACAGGGAATACCGATGCCAGAAAATCAGTGGCTCCAGCATCTGCGTAGGCCTTTAGCTGCTCGGTAACCTGGTCTTCATTTCCTATGAGAGCCACTTCTGAGGGTCCCTCAACCCCCTCAATGTCCAGCATCCTCCGGTAGTTAACAAGCTGACCGTATCGTTCAAAAATCCGAGCTGCTTGTTCCCGTCCCTCTTGAGAGTCATCGGTGACGGCCAGAGGCATGCCGACGCAGATACGCGGGGACCGCCGCTTCGCCGTATCGGCCGCGCGGCCGATGCGCGGAACCACATGGGACTCAATCGTCTTAGGGCCCGCCATCCAAGTGAATGTCCCATCTGCCTGCTCACCGGCAACCCGCAACATTTTCGGCGCCAACGCCGCGATTATGACCGGAACCTCAAGCGAACCAGGCACTTTTATTTGAGCTTTTACATTGTAAAAAAAGCCTTTGTGATCAACCGTGCTGTCATCTAACAGAGGTCTAAGAACATCTAGGTATTCGCTCATGTTCTGAGCAGGGCTTTCGTATGATAGCCCCATCACGTCTTCGACCACAGGACGGTGGGACAAGCCCACGCCAAGGGTGAAGCGGCCTTCCGACGCGATCTGGGCCGTTTGGGCATGTTTGGCCAAAGCCAACGGATGAATCGAGTATATGGGCACTACCGCACTGCCCAATTCGATAATGCTGGTCTTTGACGCGGCCAGCGATAATGCAGTGAGGGCATCAAATCCTGGCCCCGCGGACACCTGCGGGAACCAAACACTATCGAACCCGTCCGCCTCCGCGTTTACGACCATCTGGATAAGGGTAGGAAGTTCAACCGCCTCGCCCCTAGCTCCGATAATCAGTCCGATACGCATAAACCCTCCATCAACTCACGATCAGCGTATATCCGCCCAAGTCACCCAAATTCCGTTAAAGCATCCGTACTCATACGAATAAAGCTCCGTTGCAACGGGCTAAGGGCGAACCCAGGTTTCGGACCAGGCTAGGCAGGCAGAACTACTGTCCTTGTCACCACGGCGATCGGTAACAACATTGCCTTGAGCCGCATCTCCGTTGATTGTCAGTTGGGCTTTTCGGGCTGGGATGAAACAGCTATAGACGCCGTGTGGCCGCCCAGAAGCGCTGCCAGCTGGCACTACCAGCATGTAGGGCTCCATGAAATCGTGCCAGGTCAAGGCAATCTCATCCTCATCGCTGATCACAGTTTCCGTCCAGAAGGTGCTGGGGTTCCCCTTCTTGGTGAATTCAGCTTCTACCACCGGCATGGTCTGATCGGCAAAATCAGGGTAGAGCAGACTTTCTATCTCTTCTTGGAGCCAGCGGGCCAGGGCGATGTTATCGGAATAGATTCGGACCTCGCCATCTATGAGTTCGCTCTGTAGGAATAAAACGTGTCCGGGGCCGCCTGGCGACCACAACACTCGCCAATGGCTGGCCCTAGTTGTTTCGCTCTCCCCTGAACCTTCTGTGAGGCGGATAAACGAGTTCTCGCCGGTAAGGCGGATCTTGTTGGGATCGGTGGGGTTCGTAGTGGCCATCGTTGGGCCTCCTTAGTTTTTTCTGAACCACAGGTATGGCTGAGAGTGGCGACATGGTAGCACCGAAAGGTGTGGCAGGCTAGGTGGGGACGACCTATCGACGTAGCGGAACCGGAGGGGCCAAGAAAAAGCGGCCACCCGGTGTGGGTAGCCGCTTAAATACACTTAGCTAGTCCAGATTAGCTAATTCTTGGCAGGGAACCAGTCCTGCTTCCAAGGAAAGTCGCCGTTGGCGTCGTCGTAGGCAGGTCCGCCAGCGTCCACCCGTTCCCTGTAAGGACTTGTGATGGGTTCGCTGTAGGGATAGATCCCACCCTCGTAGACCTCTGGGCCTTTCTTGAAGTGCTTGGCCTGCTCGGTGGTCTCAACGAACGGAGCGTTGATGTCGTAGAGTTGGTCCACGGTCTTGGGCCTGGGGCCCGCCTTGGAGACGTGACCATAGAGTTCACGGCCCATGATCCGTTCGGCGGTCCAGACACAATCAATCAACTTATCGATATCCACGCCGGTTGGGATACCCATGTCGTCCATCATATGAAGCAGGTCTTCAGTAGGGGCCATGCCAGTGGCACGGCCGTTGCCGCAGTAGGGGCAGCCTCCGAAACCGCCGATGGTCCCATCGATTTCCAGGGTGTCGTCTGGGCCGAGGATTTTCATGGCAGCGTAAGCTGAAGCGATGGCCATGTTCCGGCCATTATGCAGGTGCAGACGGATGTGGTTAATCTCAGGCCACATCTCCTTCACGCGGTAAACACTCTCTTCAACCTTTGCAGGTGTGCAATGGCTCATGGGATCTCCCATTGAAGCGCTGCGCACGTCGATTCCGACCTCATCCCACATGCTGTGCTGGCGTTCCAGCATGGTCATCAGGTTATCTACAGGGAACTCGCCCATGAAGTTGGAACCCCAGCTTGCGTTGGTACCGATTCCAGCCTCTTTGATGTTCAGTTCTTGCGCCTGGGCGATGACCTGCGGCCAGCGCTCCATCTCTTGCATCTGGGACCGGTTCGTGTTGCGGCGGACAAATACGTCGCACATGTGGACGTTGAGCCTGGGATAGGCATCTCGCTCGATCGTCAGGGGTGGAGAGTATGCCCGAGCACGCTCAACCCC
>CAJWGH010000122.1 GCA_913031095.1 uncultured Chloroflexota bacterium
GAGATTATCAAAGGACTCAAGGATGTCTATTTCGACACGACCGAGTCCAGTTTCATCGATGGCGAAGTAGGTAAGCTGCTCTACCGTGGCTACAACATCCATGACTTGGCCGAGAAATCGACCTTCGAGGAAGTGGTATATCTGCTGCTTTACGGCAAACTCCCCAACACGAAGGAATTGGCCGACTTCGATGCTCAGTTGCGAGCCAACCGAATCATACCCGACGGCATCATCCAAGTATTGGATGTAGTCAAGGCCAGCCATCCCATGGACGCCCTCCGGACAGGGATCTCCGCCCTAAGCGCCTTCGACCCCGAAGTAAACGACAACTCAGTAGAAGCCACCATCAGGAAAGGCATCCGCCTCACCGCCATGGGACCGACCATAGTTGCAGCCCACCACCGCCTGAGGCATGGCTTGGAGCCGGTGGCGCCCAACCCGGACCTTAACCATGCTGGCAACTTCCTCTACATGCTATTTGACGAGCTTCCCGACCAGGAGACCACTGATCTTTTGGACGTGGACTTCATCCTACACGCTGAGCACGGCCCGAACGCGTCGGCCTTCGCTGCCAGGGTGACCGCCTCAACTATCTCGGATCTTCATTCCGCCGTCACCACCGGTGTTGGCACCCTCAAGGGCCCTGCTCATGGAGGAGCCGCCGAAGAGGTCATGAAGATGGCCTTGGACATCGGCAACCCGGAAAACGCGGCCGAGTACGCAAGCAACCTCCTGGACAGCGGTCAGCGCATCATGGGGTTCGGACACCGAGTCTACCGCGCGGAAGACCCTCGGGCCAGACATTTACGCGACCGCTCCAAGGTCCTTGGCGAAAAAAGCGGCCACCCAGAGTGGTTCCAGATTCTACAGCATCTGGAAGAGAACACTATGCAGCCCTATCGGTCTAAAGGGATCTGCGTCAACGTAGACTTCTTCGCTGGTTCCATCTACTACCTTCTGGGAATCCCAGATGACCTGTTCATCTCCATATTCGCGCTGGGACGTATTCCTGGTTGGACGCTACAGTGCGTTGAGCAGTACCAGGACAATATCCTGCTCCGGCCATTGACAGAGTACATCGGAGAGATGGACTTAGAATACACATCCATCGACGACCGGTCGTAGACCGGCACACCTAAACCAGCACAGAACGAGAGGGGCCGTTATGGCCCCTCTCATTTTGTCACCCACCATCGAATCAAGCTTGCGTCTTATGAGTGCAGAATCTGAAGTCAGACGGCGCATCCAAGAACGAGGCAAGATAACCTTCGCCGAGTTCATAGAGATTGCCCTTTATTGGCCTCAGGGTGGCTATTACTCTGGCCGAGAGCCAGTTGGAGCCCAAGGCGACTATTACACCAGTCCAGCGGTTCATCCGGCTTTCGGAGCTCTTCTCGCGGTTCAGCTATTCCAGATGTGGCGTGAGATGGGCAGTCCTGCGGTTTTTACAGTGCTAGAACTCGGAGCCGGAAACGGCCTACTTTGCCGAGATATCACCTCTTACGCCAAAGAAATGCCTAGGGGGTTCGCTGTTGCACTCAGATATTTATGCCTAGACCGCCGCAGCCCGGAGACTCTAGAGGCTGGAAACACAGGCACAGGCCGCATACTATCCGACGGATTGCCTTTCAAAGGACTAGAGGGCTGCATACTATCCAACGAATACCTTGATGCCTTCCCAGTACACCAAGTCAATATGACGAGTAACGGCCTAAAAGAGGTCTACGTGGGCCTAGAAGGCGATGATTTGGTGGAGATTACCGGTGAACTATCGGATCCTGCTCTGGCCAGACGCTTCACGGACCTCGGTGCGGTTCTGGTTGAAGGCCAGACAGCAGAGGTTAACCTTTCCCTGGACGAGTGGGCTCAAGACGTGTCAGCGGCGTTAGAACATGGATTCGTTCTGACCATCGACTATGGCCGCACAGGCCTTGATCTATACGACTCTGATGCCCGAGCTAAGGGAACTTTAGTTACATATCACCAGCATATCCAAACAGATGCCCCACTGACCATGATTGGGAATCAGGACATCACAGCACAAGTAGACTTCACATCTGTTATCAAAGCCGGTGAGAAAGTTGGACTGAATGCGCTTGGATTGGTCACTCAGAGCGAGTTCTTGTCCAATCTCAATCTAGACATGCTACAACAACGCTTAGCCAGTCAAACGTTCTCTCCTCGACAGATGCAGGCCAACCGGGCGGGGATCCTGGATCTGGTCCGACCTGGTGGATTGGGCGACTTCAAGATACTCGCCCAGGGTAAAAAAGCCGGCTCTTCAAAGCTATGGGGAATGGAACGCTCCGAGGCGGCGACCTCGCTACTCGAGAACCTTCCGGTCCCGCTACTAACCGGCCTGCATTTGCCATTGGCAGATGGTAGGTCCGGCGGAAGTGTGACTGAGTCCGGAGTTTTCTGGACGTTCCCGGAATTCGACCCTCTAAACGAGGGCGAAAGTCCAATCACCGAGTAGGCCCCTACTCTTCAGGTCCTTCTGCTTCGTCAACCGAATCGTCTTCCAGAGGCTCGACTGGTAGGTGAACACGGCCAGATGGTCTGGGTTCGCAGCGCACCGCTGTCGTCAGGAAGCCGCTGTGGGCAATCATCCTATGGTCAGGACGCACGCTCCGTTCTGTTACATGCCATGTCCGAAGCATGGTCTCCAACGACTGAATCATCTGGAACCTGCCGTCCTCTTCCAGAGCCAGAACAAGTCGTTGGACCTGGATGATGGTGGGCACGAAACTGAGCAATATCCCGCCCATCACCAACGCATCGCCGACGCCGGGAACTGCTTGCCAAGGCTCCGGAACGTCCAATACTACCCGATCTATGTCGCGTTCTTCAATGCCTTGGTAAATGTCGCCGACCTTTATCTCCAGATTGGAGATGTCCGGGGTCACGCGCTCGATATTCCGAATGGCCTTCGGCAGAACCGATTCATCTATCTCGTAGTTGATGACCTTGCCGGTGCTACCAACCGCGCGAAGCAATGCAGAGGTCAATGCACCAGAGCCAAGGCCACCCTCTATGACCTTGGCGCCAGGAAATATGTCCGCGAAGTTGACGATATTTCCCAGATCTTTGGGATATATGATCTGAGGGCCACGGGGCATCTGCCGGACGAAATCGCCCATGGTCGGACGAACTGCGAGCAAGACGTGACCCTTATCAGTCCGGTACCAGCCGCCGATACTGCTCCCTATCATGTCATTGTGAATCAACCGCCCGAGATGACAATGGTAAGTCTCATCGTCCGTTAGGGTAATCATGTAGCGCCTTTCTTTGCGGTCGATAAGCAGAGCGAGGTCGCCTGATTGAAAAAGATTCTTGTCAGTCGGAGTCTGGTTCAATTATGAAATCTGCCTTGGTAGGTATAGTGGCAGATATTGTACGCCATTCCTCCGGTACTGGAGGCCCTTACAAGAATGACTCAACCGGGTGGCCTGATAGTATCTATCATCAGCGGCACATGGGCTAAAGTAACGGTAGAGATGGAAACAGACCAATTCACATTGGACGAGGCTAACTTCTTAATACCATGGCTGGTTGAGATTTTCCAGAAGCTGGAACTGCTCCGACAGGAATATACCACCATTCAAGAACGACTAGCCGACCTTGAGGAAGCTTCGGGCAACCTCGCTGATTACGAAAATCTCAAGGTAAGCGCGGGGCGGCTAACCCGCCAGATCGAGGAAGGCATCGAAGAGATACTAGACCAGGGAATCATCATTCGAGACGTTTCCCGCGGCCTGGTGGATTTCCCGTCACAACGGAACGGTCGGGAGGTATATCTGTGCTGGATCGGCGGCGAAGAGCGAATCGACTACTGGCATGAGACAGACAGAGGGTTTTCCCACAGGGAGCCCCTGTAAGGCGGGCGCGAGTTCAAACCTATCTGGCGAAGAGCCGTCTATCGCCAGTCTCAGGACGAGCGCAAGAGCGAACTTCTATCCCAAAATCTGCTAGATAAATTTAGCTCGTTCAGTAGCTGCAGCGGAGTGGTCTATGTAGACGGTGATGATTTCAGTGAAGAAATCAACGGCCGCGGTTCCCTGCTCCCGTTGCCCTACTCCGGAAGCATTGAGACCGCCGAAGGGTAGATGCACTTCGCCGCCGAGAGTGGGCGCATTAACGTGGACCATGCCGGTCTCCACGGTGTTTATGTATTCGTAGGCCTTAGTGATGTCTTTAGTGTAAACAGAGGAAGACAGGCCGAACTCTACCGAGTTGGATATGTCGATGGCCTCTTTAAGGTCTTTGGCCTTGAAGACGGTCAACACCGGGCCGAATATCTCCTCTTTGGCGATACGCATCTCTGGTGACACGCCAGCGAAGATGGTGGGTTCCACGTAGTACCCCTCATCGAAGTCGCCCCCACTCAAAGCGCGTCCGCCAAATACCAGGTCCGCACCTTCTTCGGTGCCTATGCCGATATATTCCATGACTTTGTCTTTTTGGTTCTGGCTGGACAGGGGCGCAACATCGTTTGAAGGGTCTATCCCATCGCCCACGATCAGTTTGCT
>CAJWGH010000123.1 GCA_913031095.1 uncultured Chloroflexota bacterium
TCAATTGTTCGGTCGTCTTGTGAATCATCTCGTCGAACTCAGGTCCCCGATGATTGATCATCGGGGAGGTCATCGCTTCGACGATATCGTCGGGTATGGGAGTGGGCCCGGGGGTCCTCAGGTTCTGGGCGGTAATATTCTGCATGGATCCTTTCGTCCTAACCTAGCTGCCGGCGTACGCCGCATTTCAGCACGCTTCGGGAGGCGCAACTGGCCGACTGCCCAAACGGTAGATGATTATATCACCGTCATACGAGGCCGTCATACGAGTGCGGGTCTAACGGGGTACATGCGCATGGATCTACCCTTCAACACAGGGCATAGTGGAATAGATTGAGGGCCATGAACAGGCCGGCTGGACAGGCCTGCAAACCAGCCATCACGGATGCGCCAGCATCTAGTAAGGCGAATCACACCTGTCTGAAAGCCGGAAGCGGCCAAACAGAAGAGATGGTCTCCGAAGCAGACAGCAAGTATCAGACGAAAGGTCAATAGCTGCAAAAACCCCTCTCGTCCAGACGATATCTTTCGTCAGCAAAGACCCTATATCGGCTAAGGTTGCCTGTCATGGTGGGCATCAGCGCCACACCTAGCGCAGCATTGATAACCCATTTGCTTTCCTATTAGCCAGCAAAATAGGGCTCGTTACTCGACTCTAAGCTAAACGTCCTAGAAGTTCTTTGCAATGAAACATTTAGGACCTCTAAGACCGTCCTGAAGTATATGCATACCTCTACCAATCCTCTTGGCCGTGGATGAGTGATCGGATAACCCGGCGGACCTGCCTGGCCGGAAATAGTCTTGTTTTGAGGCTAAATCGTGGTTATGTCATGTTATAATCAGCCCATGGCTACAAGCTCCGGATTATTGGAAGGACTCAACCCCGCGCAGAAGGATGCCGTAGAGACTGTCGACGGCCCACTGCTCATCGTAGCTGGCCCCGGCAGCGGCAAGACCAGGGTCATCACCCACCGCATCGCCTACCTGGTACGCGAATATGGGATCATGCCATACAACATCTTGGCCATGACCTTCACGAATAAGGCCGCCAGGGAGATGCGCGATCGGCTCGACAGACTGGTGGGCTCCCGCAGCGATGCCCTTACCGTGGGCACATTCCACTCGTTCTGCGCCAAACTACTGCGCATAGATGGCCATCATCTGGGCCTGGATCCCAACTACACCATATACGACGCTGACGACCAAACCACAATCATCAAGCAGTCAATGGAATTGGCGGAGATCGATCCCAAACGCAACTCGCCCCGCGCCGTCCTCAGCACCATCTCCAAAGCCAAAAACATGATGTGGGACTCGCAGACGATGCTCAAGAACGCTGTCGACAACTACTTTGAGGAGACCTGCGCCCGCATCTACCACCACTACGAAGAAATCCTGACCCGCAACAACTCCCTCGACTTCGACGACCTGTTGATGAAGTCGGTCCAGCTTTTGCGGGAGTTCCCAGAGGTCAGGCGGAAGTACCAGGACCGATATCAATACATCATGGTGGACGAGTTCCAAGACACTAACATCTCCCAGTACCAACTGGCGCGATACCTAGGTGAGTCGCACCAGAACGTCTGCGTGGTGGGAGACCCCGACCAGTCGATCTATTCATGGCGCAGCGCAGACATCCGCAACATCCTGAGCTTTCAGAATGATTACCCCAAGGCCAAGACTATCGCTCTAGACCAGAATTACCGTTCCACCGCCACCATCCTGGACGCCGCTAAGAACCTAATCTCCATCAACGGCCTGCGGATCCAAAAGGACTTGTTCACCGACAACTCAAAAGGAGAACTAGTGGAGGTTCGGGAGGCGTACGACGAGGGAGAGGAAGCGTCGTTCGTCATCGCCGAAGCTGAACGGCTGGTTCGGGAGAAAGGGTTCAACGCCGGCGACTGCGCTGTCATGTACCGGATCAACGCCCAGTCTCGGGCCCTTGAGGAAGCCTGCCTGCACAAGGGCACCAAATACCGGTTAGTAGGCGGCATCCGCTTCTACAAACGCCGCGAGGTCAAAGACCTGATGGCCTACCTGCACATGGTTCACAACCCGTTGGACGATGTGAACGTTGGCCGGGTGATAAACGTCCCTCCTCGGGGCGTCGGGGCCAAGTCCATGCAGCAACTGGCCGACTGGGCACGCAACCACGACATGGCCCTGTTTTCGGCCATGCAAGAGATTGCCGCTGCCCGGCTAACCGACGAGGATTGCCCGGTTGCCATCACCAAGAAGGCCGCCACGTCACTGGCCGACTTCGCTGTGTTGATGGAGAATCTGATCGAACTCAGCAAGCGTACTCCAGTGGTAGACCTAGTGGACAGAGTGGTCGAAGACACCGGCTTCCGCACATTCATCCAAAACGGCGAGGATCGCCCCCAGGAACGCTGGGAAAACATCATGGAGCTCCGCAACACGGCCCAGGAGTTCAACGCCGAACCGCCACCCGATGGCCTGGCCACCCTGCTTGAACGCCTGGCTTTAGTGGCTGACGTGGACAGCTACGAAGACGCCGAAGACTCCATAACATTGATTACTCTGCACCAAGCAAAGGGACTGGAGTTTCCAGTGGTGTTCATAGTAGGAATGGAAGAGGGCCTGCTTCCCCACAGCCGGTCTCTGGACGACGAAGACCAACTTGAAGAAGAACGGCGGCTATGCTATGTGGGTATGACTCGGGCCGAGAAGCGCCTCTACCTGACCCGAGCCTTCCGCCGGTCCATCTTCGGCGCCACCCGGCCCGGAGAGGCTTCCCGGTTCCTTCGCGACATCCCGGTGGAACTTATCTCATCGGGCGACAACCAGAGCAACGGAGGGATGGACAAACCGGGCGAAGGTCCCCGGACCAAGCGCCCCAGCTGGAACGATTGGCAGGCCCCCACGCCAGTCATCAACAGCGACCAAGGCGCCACATCGAAACCAACCCTGAAAGTGGGAGACTCCGTGCGCCACAATGCCTTCGGTGAGGGCGTTGTCACCGGCCTAGAGATAACAGCATCAGACACAGAGGTAACCATAGAGTTCACCGGCGGAGTAGGCCAAAAGCGCCTACTCCTAAGCTTCGCTCCTTTAGAAAAAGTCGGGTAGCCAACCAAACTGATCTGTCATTCCCGTGAAGGATGGGATGCAAGGACCCCAACCGGGGGATCAACAGTGGAATGCAGGCATGAACCCTCGCCTTGTATTCATTCATTCTAATATCCAACCATCGGCCGAGATTCTCGAATGAGTCCGGCCTGTCTACGACACCTCTCCGCAAACCGATCAGTCCTAGGCGGGGCTCAATTAACCCCAGCCCGAGCCAGAATGGCAAAAAATACGCCCCTCCCTCAGTCATCCAACGACCGCTGATCACTAATTGGAATAAACAATCCAAACAGAATGGAGCAACACGTAACGATGGCCAACAACCTAGATTCCCTCCAGTCTTCTAGAACAAACATCCCAGACTCTCAGCGCGCTGTCCAGGACTACCTCTGGGAGCAGGGCTGGACCGACGGTTTACCTGTTATCGCGCCCACAGAGCCTCTGGTCCGCGAGATGCTATTCGGCTACGGTGGTCATGCCCAAGACTCTCTAGGCCGCATCCAGCCGGGCAACTCTAACGTCACCCTGGAAAAACTAGCTGTGAACGCCGTGCTCGCTGGCTGCCTCCCGGATCACTTCCCCGTAGTGGTAGCAGCCATGAAAGCTGCCCTGCGGGACGAGTTCAATCTGGCGGGCAACGCCGTCACCACTGGAGGCGCGGGGCAAGTGCTAATAGTCAATGGCCCCATTGCGAAAAAACTGAACATCAACGGTGACGCTGCCTGTTTCGGGCCGGGCTTTCGGGCTAACGCCGCCATTGGCCGTGCGCTGCGGCTAGCCATCCGGAACCTAGGCGGACTGATTCCAGGGGATATGGACAAGGCCACCCTTTCTACGCCCTACCGCTACAGCTTCTGTTTCAGCGAGAACGAAGAACTCAGCCCTTGGGAGCCACGGCATGTGGAATTGGGCTACGAACCCTCTGCTAGCACTGTGACCATAGCCGCCATCCTGGGCGTCTACAATGTCATGGAGAGCACGGTGGGCACTGGAATCGAGGTATTGCGAACCATCGCCGGCAACATGCGCGGCATAGGCATCCCGGGCTACTATCACCTCGGCACACGCTCCCAGATCGTGCTGGTGCTCTGCCCCGAGCACGCCGCCGAGGCCGCCAAGTCGGGTCTATCGAAAGCGGACGTCCGAGAGTACATCTACGCAAATGCCCGTATGCCCGTCCACAAGCTGAAAGACCTGGCCCACTACGGAAACCGAGTCTGGCCTAATTGGATTGACCAGACCAACGCCGATTCCCTGGTCCCTATCTGCTCGTCTCCGAAAGACATAGTGGTAATAGTAGCAGGCGGTGGAGGCCGCCATTCAGCCTGGATGTCCGGTTGGGTAACGCGGGTTTGCACGGAGGAGGTAGTGACGAAATAAAGGTGTAGTCCGTCCCAAGGTATGCAAAGCGTTTAGGGGAACCCC
>CAJWGH010000124.1 GCA_913031095.1 uncultured Chloroflexota bacterium
TAATGCCCTGTGGCGACATAATCAGCCTCCAACACCGCAGCCCGTTCCATCAGGTGGCTGAATTTGATCTTGTTGTTGCAAGCGATGCAAGGATGAGGAGTGCGGCCCAATTGGTACTCGGATGTGAAATAGTCCACCACCTGAGACTGGAACTCCCGCTGGGTGTTCAGGACATAATGGGGGATGCCCAAACGGCGACAGACGGAACGAGCGTCTTCAACGTCGTCCAATGTACAACAACCCTGGTAATTTGACGGAAGTTCCCCGCCGTCCAGGTTGTAAAGCTTCATGGTAACGCCCACAACCTCGTAACCCTGCTGCTGCAACAGTAGAGCGGCCACGGAAGAATCTACGCCTCCGCTCATAGCTACGACTACTTTCTCGGGCATCACATAAATCTCCAACTGCGCTTACTTGCATTCTCAGGCTAGCATAAGGATTCGGGCCGTACAACTGCACCCAGACCGAGGTGAATGCGCAAGCCTCGATGGGCTTGAACTTCGATTTCGTAGTAGTCTATAACAGTCTCTTGGTTAAAATTGTTCAGAGACACCCAAAGAAGGCTTGTGACCATGCGGGACCCTGAAGTTACATCTGGAGATCAGTTCTGCGGAAACTGCGGGAGCGCCGTAGCGCCCAGCTCCACTGAGTGCGCTCATTGCGGAGCTGACCTCCAGCCTGAGCAAGATTAGTTGGATGAGCTAACAGGCGACTACATCCCTTATTGCCGGGCGTGTGGGGTCCCAGTGTCCAAAGAGGAGGCACTCTACTGCACGAAATGCGGTGTCACTCCGCTCTGCCAGGAGCATTTCTTCCCCTCGACTCGGTCCTGCTCCATGTGCCCTACAATATCGGAAGCCGAAGCTAACGAACAAGCCTCATCCCGAGTGACCAGGAGCCCAACAGTCCTCTGGGGTCAACTGGCCTCTACGTTCCCTTGCCATCAGTGCGGTGCACGCCTGGGCCGAGGAGTTGGCTATTGTCCTAACTGCGGAGCAGAATATGAGGGCGCTAACGCCGACTCTAATTATGTGGGGTTCTTGCCGCGGCTCGGCGCGGCGATCATAGATATTGCGGCACCAATCTTGGTCAGCGGGGTCATCATAGCGTTCGTCAACTTCCCAGGGATATTCATGCTTATATTGGTTAGTTACCACGCCATCTTTACCTACAATCTTGGTCAAACTCCGGGGAAGATGATACTAGGGATTCAGGTGGTTGATGCCAACCGCCAAAAACCCACCCTTAAACAGATCATCCTGCGTGAAGTGATTGGCAAGATAATCGTATTCTTGGTCATGTTCATCGGCTTCATCTGGGTGATCTGGGATCCGAAGAAGCGGGGCTGGCACGACTATATAGGCAACACCTACGTGGTCAAGAGGAATCAGGACTAGCTGTTTGGCCCCGTATTTCCAGTCTGCTAAACTTGCCCCTACTTGGAACTGAGCGCAGTCCGGCAGATTCGCTGAAAAATGCATTAAGATCGTTGGAGGACCTCCATGCCAGTCACATTTGGCACCTCATTACCTAGCCGTGGCGAGATGGCCGGCCCAGAACAAATCCGCGGTGTCGCCCAACGAGCCGAGGACCTGGGCTATGACCATGTTTGGGTTAGCGACCACATCATCCTGCCCAAGAAGGTCGACTCTTTCTACCCATACGCCGCTGACGGCGTTGCTACGTTCCGACCTGACGAACCTTACTTAGAGCCGCTTGCAGCGCTGAACTTCATCGCCGGCTGCACCAAGCGGATACGCCTAGGGACGCATGTGCTCATCATCCCTTACCGCAACCCGGTACTCACGGCCAAAATCCTTTCTTCTCTGGACGTGTTGTCAGGCGGCCGAGTAATTCTCGGCGCGGGTGTTGGCTGGATGGAAGAAGAGTTCCAGGCCATGGGGCTCGACACCTACAAGGAACGCGGGGCGGTCACCGACGAGTATCTGCAACTCTACAAAGAACTCTGGACCAGTGAGAATCCGTCGTTCGATGGAAAGTACTACCAGATATCCGGCAGTGGCTTCGAGCCCAAACCAGCGCAGAAACCCCACCCTCCAATCTGGATCGGCGGGCACACCGGGCCAGCGATTCGCCGGGCTGCCAAGTACGGCGACGGCTGGATGCCAATCGGGCTGCGGCCTCCAGCCATCCTTGATCCTGAGGAATTGGGCGGCAAGATAGCCCAACTGCGAAAGCTAACCGTGGAAGCGGGACGACCCGAAGATGCAGTGGATCTAACCTTCAGCACCAGTGTGGTGTTCAATGATTCCATCGGCAGTTCAAGGGAGATGATGCAGGGCCAGCCTGAACAGATCGCTGCCGACATACGTCAATACCAGGACTTAGGCGTGTCCAATTTCATCATCGGATTGCAGGGCAACACCGTGCCGGAACTGCAGGAGAACATGGAACGGTTTTCCAGGGAGGTCATGACCCTGATCCCAGATTAGCGCGGCGAGGATAAGCCAGGTTCAGGCAGGCGCAGGTTTTTGACCTGCCCATAAGTACTGTTGATAACCCTGGAAAACCCTCTGTTTTATACTACTGGCGCTTCGGTAACTCCGTATTTCTGCTCCAGTTCGTAGATGTCATCCAGGCCCATAAGGCCTGCCACGTCCCAACGGGTACCGTAGCGGTCAGGATTCACCGCGCCATCTTCCATGAGCTCGGTGAACGACTCCTTAAGTTGCTTGTAGATCAGCCAGATAGTGCTGCCGCAAATCATAACCTTGTAGCCGAGGGCGTCCATGTCCTTGGTGTTAGCCAGATCGCCATTATACATACGGGGCAGACTAGCCATATCGCGGGCATAGTTCTCGATGTCCTCTCTGCTCTTGATACCATCGACGAACACCAGGTCTGCTCCTGCGTCGATATAGGCATGGGAGCGTTTAATAGTGTCCTCCCAACCAGTAACTGCATAGGCGTCGCAGCGGGCGATAACCACGAAATCAGGGTCAGAACGAGCGTCCAACGCGGCTTTTATCTTCTGAACCGCTTCCTCCTGGGGAATCACCTGCTTACCTGCAAAGAACCCACATTTCTTGGGGAAAAGCTGGTCTTCAATGTGGACTCCCGCCACTCCCGCGGCTTCGTATTCGCGGATGGTGCGTTGGACGTTGAGCGGGTTGCCGTAACCGGTGTCGGCGTCGCAGATTACGGGAATGTCCACCGCCCCCGTGATGTATTTGGCGTTGGCGACCATCTCAGTCATGGTCAGCAAACCGACATCAGGAAATCCTCGCTCGGCTGAAGTCCCGGCTCCGGTCATATAGACCGCATTGAATCCAACAGACTCGGCGATCTTGGCGTGGAATGCGTTGCAGATGAAGGGCGCGACAGTCAGGTTGTCGGAATTGATCAATTGGCGCAGCTTAGTAGTGGTATTCATCACCTGGTCTCCTCTATCGGACCGGGCCCTGTTTGGCCTGGGTGTATGGATTCAGAGCATAATAACCCACGCGTTGGTTGGCCGCCAGCGGAAGAGGCCCCCTCTGCCCCCATTCAACAAAAAAGATTTAAAGGGATTTTAACGTCCTAGAGCACGAAGCTGGAAAGGTACTCCCAGCTGATGTCGGATGCCCAGCTGCCGTTGCTCCAATCATCTCCAGCAGACTCTGAGTGGTAACGGAGCAGAACCAGGCGCCAAGCACTGGCCACCGCAGGCACCCCAACATCTATCGCTACTCCCCGAGCAAAGTCCAAGGCGTCATCCATTACCGCCGATGCAAGGTCGGCATGTTCGATGAGGTTGATCTTGTGGCGGTAGTCACTCGCAGCTGGCATGGTCGCTCCGGATAGTTCGTCGACCATCCTTAGGGCATCGCGGCGGAGCGTAATTAAAGGATGATTAGAGTCGGACTGATCAAAATCCAGATAGATGCTGTTACTGTCAGCGCCATTACCGTACTTGTCCGTAGCCACACCGTGGCATTTGATAGAGAACCGTGGGCTGCGCTTGCTGCTCTCTGCGGCCACTCGCTCGGCGCCTTGGGTTAGGTTGCCCACTGCAGCGTCCGAACACTCGAAATAACCGACCACGCTCATACGAAGCATATGCATCTCGGCTGCCCAAGACCCGTACTGCCCGCAGACTATGTTTCGCGTACGATAGGCTCGCGCCGTGAACGCCGGCTCAAGCACCAGTTCGATTCCCAACCTTGTAGACACTGATTCCTCCGCACACCACAAACGCCGAGCCATCTCAGCAATCGGTGGGCATCGATATTCTTAAAGTTCAGTCAACCTATCACCCAATCCCGCCGGCCCAGAAACTCCCAAATCAGCTTGAGAGTCGTCGAAATCGGCGAGGGTAATCTCCTAACGATTTGTGCAAGTCCCTGTCATGCCAACAGCCCTGGCGCCGCGGATATCCTACGCATGGTCGGCCACATAGATGGCTTGCGCACCTCGCATACCAAGTTCTTTGATGGCATGGTTATACGCGCCGGAGTCGGATTTGTAGTAACCAGCCTATTCTACAGAGATGGCTCGGTCGACGGGTATACCC
>CAJWGH010000125.1 GCA_913031095.1 uncultured Chloroflexota bacterium
CTGCCCGCGTTGGGCCTGGTTCAATCTGCTTGATGCACTGCTTCACTATACGGATGCTCTGGTGTATCTCCTGAATGCGCACCCAGAACCGGTCGTAATTGTCGCCGCCAGTGGCAATCGGGACATCGAATTCCATTCGGTCGTAGGCGTCATATGGAGCCATCTTGCGCCAATCCCAATCCAGGCCGCTTGCGCGAAGGACTGGCCCGCTGACCGAGGCGTTGATAGCAACATCCAGAGGCAGCACGCTCACGCCCCTGGTACGGACCATGACGATCTCGTTCTCCAAGATCAATTGTTCGATCTCTTGGTAGTCGGTATCGAAGTCCTTAAGAAACTGGTCCAGGGCCGGCCAGAAGTCATCTGGGGCGTCGAAGAACACGCCTCCTGGGCGACTGTAACTTAGAGTGATCCGCGCTCCACAGAGCATTTCGAACAGGTCAAGTATTCGCTCCCGCAGCCGAAAAGAGTACATCAGCGGAGTACCTAAAGTGCCGAGGTCTTGTAGGAAAAAGCCCAGGCCCATCAGGTGGCTGGCTACCCGCTGCAACTCGGCGGTTAGGGTCCTGAGGTACTTTGCCCTCTGGGGTACCTCGACCTCCAAAAGGTCTTCCACCGCTAGACAGTAGGCCTGGTTGTTAATCATGGACGAAACATAATCCAGCCGGTCAGTGAGGGTGACGACCTGGGTGTAATTTCGAGACTCTGCCAACTTCTCGGTGCCCCGGTGCAGGTACCCGAAGATGGGTTCAACTTCCAGTATCTCTTCGCCATCAAAGGTAACTCGAAGCCGGAAGACCCCGTGAGTACTGGGGTGCTGGGGCCCGATATTCACCGTCATCGGCTCGGTTTGAATCGGCATAGTGGTTAAGTACGTGCTCCAAGGACTAGAGGTGCCGAGGGTAAAGAAAACCACCACTTACCCCCTCCGTTGCAAATGACGGAGGCTATTACGGCACCAAAAAGACCCAGTTCGTTAAGGGGGTTTGAGAGGGTTTCTGACCTCCAATCAAGATCCCACAACCAAAGCTCCACCACTAGAGATAGTCCTTTCGGAGGGGGTGGCCGTCGAAGCCCTCCCACAGCATTATTCTTTTCATGTTTGGGTGTCCGGAAAAACTAATTCCCATCAGGTCCCAAATCTCCCTTTCTTGGAAGTCGGACCCTCGCCAGAGGTAATAGACCGAAGGCAGAGTCAGATTTTCGCGACCGTCCAAGCGCGTCTTGACGATAGCCGTGTGCTGTTTATTCAGCGAGGTCAGATGGTAGACAACCTCAAAATGGTCAATGTAATCGACGGCCGAAATGGAACTCAGAAAATCGAAGTCCAAGCCCGAATCCGACTTGAGAAAGGCACAGACATCAAAAATCCTGGGGGGTTTTACCCAGATAACTCCGTCGCAAACGCCTGTGCCTACGAGCGAGTCCGGGACCCCAGAGTGGACCAAAGTGGACAACTCATCGCCGGTCAGTTGCTGAACGGCCATTTAGGAGTTCTCCTCCTTAGGACCGCCCCGAAACGGATTCAGGTTCGGGCCGTCGGGTAGATTGTGATACTTCTTAATCTTTTCGTGCAGTGCCATGATCCCGTAGAGCAAGGCGTCAGGTCGTGGTGGGCATCCCGGAACGTAGACGTCCACGGGGACGATGTGGTCAACGCCCGGCACCACACTGTAGGAACCGTAGTAAGGGCCGCCACTGGTGGCACAGACGCCCATGGAGATCACCCATTTTGGCTCGGCCATCTGGTCGTAGATACGGCGGATGGCCGGGGACATTTTCCAAGTCACTGTCCCTGCCACAATCATCAAATCAGCCTGGCGAGGAGAGGCGCGGAAGGCTTCCATGCCGAACCGAGCGATGTCGAACCGGCCCATGGCGCTGGCGATCATCTCAAAGGCACAGCATGCTAATCCAAAGGTCACCGGCCAGAGAGCCGATTTCCGACCCCAGTTCACCAAGGCGTCAACCGACGTAATCATGAGATTGTTCTTCAGGTCGTCTGGGACTTCTATAGTGGGTTCGGCCAGAGGTTCGATGGACGAATCTTTGAGGTCCTGTACCAACGAACCTTCATACCGGTCCAAGTCCCACGTTCGTGACTGCAGGGGGCCGTCGCCCGGTGACAACTCCAACGACATGAGTGCTCCTAACCCCAGTCCAGGTCATTCTTACGCCAGGCGTAAGCCAGACCCACGGCCAGGATACCCACAAACACAGCCATCTCAATCAGAGCGAACAACTCAAGTTGGTTGAACTTAGCCGCCCAAGGATAGAGGAAAACAACTTCAACATCGAAGATCACAAAAAGGATTGCGAACATGTAATATCGGAAGTTGAACAACTCCCACCGGCCACCTATGGGCTCAACTCCGCACTCATAGGTGTCAGATTTAACCTCAGTGGGTTTGTTCGGGCGGAGTCCGATTCGGCCGGCCATGGACGACATCATCAGCATGCTGGTGGGGACACCGATGGCCACCACCATGAATATGGCGATGAGTCCGTACTCCCGGAAATAGTTATCTAACATGGGCGTTCATCTACCCCAAAACTAGGGCACAAATTAACACAGGCAAACAGAGACCGCGGCAGACGGCCCCAGAATCGCTCCAGATTATAGCAGAGACCCCTAGTCGGTTACAGGCTAGATCCAGCGGTTCTAGGACACGTTATTTCGACCTTTTCTGGGTGCAGGCCGGCTGGTACCATTGATAACCTGAATCCGGTCACGCCAGTTACGTTCAGAACAGGAGAATATATTGACCACTTCCCAGGGGCCTCTCGCTGGGCTGAAAGTCCTGGACCTATCAATCATCGTAGCCGGAGGCACCGCCAGCAGCCTGCTGGCCGACTTCGGGGCTGAGGTAGTCAAAGTGGAACGCCCCGGCACGGGCGACCCACTCCGTAATTGGGGTCCCTTCGCCAATGGTGTCTCACTGTGGTGGAAGGTCCACTCCCGAAACAAGAAATCCGTAACCCTAAACCTAGGTACGCCGGAAGGTCAAGAACTCCTTAAACAGCTGGCCAAAGAGGCGGATGTCTTAATCGAGGGTTTCCGCCCCGGCGCCATGGAACGCTGGGGGCTGGGTCCGGGCGACCTACAAGCGGTGAACCCCAAGTTGGTCATGTTGCGCTACTCTGGGTTCGGGCAGTCCGGCCCGTACAAAGACCGGCCAGGATTCGGCACCATCGCCGAATGCATGAGCGGCTTTGTAGGCATGACTGGCTTCCAGGACACGCCGCCAGTCCTCCCACCGATCCCACTCGCTGATGAGATTGCCGGAGTATTCGGAGCCATGGCCGGAATGATGGCGCTCTATCATAGAGACGCCTCGGGAGATACCGATGCGAAAGGACAAGTGGTAGACGTAAGTCTGTTTGAGCCCCTGTTCCGGCTCTGCATCCCCCACATCACGATGTTCGACATGCTGGGCATCAATCGAGAGCGAGTGGGCAACGACTTCCCGGATGCCGCACCCCGCAGTCTGTACAAGACTGCCGACGACCGATGGCTTGGGCTCTCGGCCACCTCACAGAGCACATTTGAGAGCTTAGCCAAGGCCATGGGTATGGAAAAGTTATTAGAACGTCCTGAGTTCAAAAACAACGCCGCCCGCCTGGAAAACCGTGACGCGCTCAATGACGAACTGAATGGCTGGCTAAGCCAACGCAAGATGAAGGAGACCTTGGATCAACTCATCCCCGCCGGAGGAGTGGTCGGCCCGGTCTACGACGCCGCCCAGATAATGGACGACCCCCATTACCAGGCCCGAGAAGACATCATTGATATCGACGACCCTGAGTTGGGCCTAACCAAGATGGTTGGGGTCGTCCCCAAGTTCAGCGAAACACCCGGAGCAGTGGAACACGCCGGGCCGGTAGTCGGCGAGCACAACCAATACATCTACGCGTCATGGTTAGGGTTGTGCGAAGAAGAACTGGCTGAGATGAACCGGCAAGGGACCATATAGCATGGTCACCAAAATCCTGATCGCTACCGGCAACCCCGGCAAGATGCAAGAGTATTCCGAGCTGCTGGCAGGGCTACCTTACGAACTTGTGTCCCTAAAGGACTTGTGCATCACACATGAAGTGGAAGAAACCGGCAAGACTTTTGAACAGAACGCCTGGCTGAAAGCTTCTGAGTACGCCTCTATATCTGGGCTTCTAACTCTGGCCGACGATTCTGGCTTGGAAGTTGACGCTCTCGCTGGTCAGCCGGGAGTACGCTCAGCACGCTACGGCGGCGATTCCTGTACCAGCGATGAGGACCGGGTGGCGCTTCTGCTCGATAATATGAAGGATGTGCCATGGGAAGAGCGTGGCGCACGATTCCAGTGTGTGATTGCTATCGCTGAACCATCGAGTACCAGCCCCTCTTTCCCGAAACCCTTTGCAAAAAAGGGACTCTCTTCCCGTCCTTCAACAAAATGGGGCCAGGAAGGATTTCACACTCCTGCTGGCAATGAATCCACTCTCGTCACCCAAGCCGAGGGCTTCGTGGCCGG
>CAJWGH010000126.1 GCA_913031095.1 uncultured Chloroflexota bacterium
GACTTCGCGGAAGTCTCTAAGAAAGCCTCATCCATCACACCGGTGCCCGGCGGAGTTGGACCTATGACCATTGCTATGCTGCTAGTCAATACACTGACCGCCACTCGCATCAGCATCCACGGACGAGGCAGCTAACGGCTGCAAGCCCTTCCATGCGTACTGGAGACTTCGATTACGACCTTCCCCCGGAACTGATCGCCCAAACTCCTATCGAGCCCCGAGACTCGTCCCGCCTAATGGTTATGAACCGCAACACCGGTGCGTTAGAACACGACCAATTCAGGAATATATCTGAGTACCTGCGGCCTGGCGATGTCATGGTCTTTAACCAAAGCCGAGTCATTCCTGCCCGGTTGTACGGACACAGAGCCGACACTGGCAGTAGAGTCGAATTCCTACTGCTCCGTCGGAACGCCAACGGTACTTGGCAGTCTATGGCCAGGCCGGGCCGAAGGTTGCGCCCGGGTGTGGTAGTGGAGATTGAGCAAGCCGATGAAAATACCTCATTCTTTCATAAAGGTGAGACCAAGGGGCAATTTTCGGTAGAAATCACAGCCGCCCATGAAGACGGTCTGAAAACAGTCCGCCTCTCCAGCGAAGAAGGTATCGAAGCATTCGGATACGCACCGCTTCCCCCATACATAAAGAAGAGACTGGATGACGCCAACCGTTACCAAACAGTCTATGCCTACCAGCCCGGGAGTGTAGCGGCCCCAACAGCCGGACTTCATTTCACTGATGAACTACTGGATAAAGTCCGAAGCTTAGGTGTCGAGACGGTGTTCGTGACCCTGCATGTGGGCCTAGACACCTTCAAACCGGTGGATGAAGAAGACCCCACCGAGCACAAGATCCACACCGAGCATTATCAGATTGCCCCACAAGCCGCCAGAGCTCTAAACCGCGCCAAAGCTGAGGGACGGCGCATCATCGCAGTGGGAACAACATCTGTAAGGGTGCTGGAACAAGCAGCCCAAGACCTCGATCAATCAGGAAAGTCGGAACTTTCGGAAATCGAAGCCGAGGCTTCCCTATTCATCCTCCCTGGTCATACCTTCCGCATGGTCGACGCCATGGTTACCAACTTCCACTTACCCCGGTCCAGCCTGCTGATGCTCGTCTCAGCGTTCGTTGGAAACGGTACTTCAACCAACTTGGGACTCGATTCCATTAAAACTTCCTACCGAGTGGCGATCGAAAATCGATATAGATTCTACAGCTTCGGCGACGCGATGTTGATTGCCTGACCTCCGTCACTCCACTTTCAACCGCACTTCTCCCAGAGTATCGATCTCAAACCGTACGTCATCTCCTTTGCTGAGGAACTTAGTGCTTACGATGCTACCTGTCATAACAATCATATCTTTCTTTAGACTTTGGCCGCGGATGGCCAGGTTATTGGCCAACCAAGCCAGAGCTTCCAGTGGGTGTCCCAGAACATCACCGCCCTTGCCTTCTCCAGCCGGTTCTCCATTGATAGTCATGGCGCCCATCACCTCTACCAAGTCAATACGCGACCAGTCGATAACCGGTTCGCCCAACACGATGCCTGCGTTCCAAGCGTTATCGGCAGCCACACCTAAAAAGAAAAGGTCTGAGTAGTCGGCGTTCCGGTCTTCGATAATCTCAAAGGCCGGCATCAATGCAGATACCGCTCCGGCAACACTCTCCCGGTCATAGGGAGCAGCTGAAGCGAGAAGGTCCTGGTCCAGCAACACCGCAATCTCGCATTCAGCGCCCAAACGGACGTAGTCCGACCATTTAGTGGATGCGGGAGATCGGTGGACACCGCTAGCGAAGACTGCCCCTGAAGCAGGGTGGCCGAAGCCAACCATCTTCTGCATCACTGGAGTCGTAAGCGCCACTTTATAGCCAACGATAGACCCACGCTCTGGAATAAGCAGTTCGTGGAACGCCTCTTGGATATCATATGCCTCGCTGATGTCACGGGGCGAAATATCTTCCGGAAGAGGCTCATACTGGGCCTTCGCTTGGTGGGCATCATGCAAGAATCTCGCCGCCCTTTGGACATTATCTTCGCCTACCATGCCGTCCTCCATCTAAATGAATACTGCCTGATATTACGCCCAGATCAGGCCAACTGCAGCAATTGCAAGATGTTCCCATCCGGGTCCTTGAATGTGGCCACCCAGCCGCCCCAGGTCTCCTGTTCTGGTTGACGTATGAATTCGACTCCAGCATGGGAGAGGCGCTTAACTTCGGCATGGATGTCTGTGACACCTAGGTGGGGCATGAACCTAAACGGGTCCTTTGAGCCACCAGATATTTCGCTATGTTGTCCGATGTTGAACCGGACTTCACCAAGCTCAAAGGAGATAAAATCGTCGTGGCGTGAGTGCAGTGGGAGGCGGAGCACGTCGTAATAGAAATCGAACATGCGATCCAACTCATTGGTCCAGAATGTTACCCCAACAACGCCCGTGACCATGTTTCTCTCCTTGGTATCCGGCTGATAGACCGTTAATAAATAAGGCCGTCCCGACAAGTCGGGACGGCCTTATTTATTCTTATCTATACAGCTAACTAAACTTCGGAAAGCTCGCCCCGGCGCTTAGCTGCCGCGCACCGCGGGCACAGACCATAGAAATCCACTCGTTGCCAGGCTACTTCAAAATCCGACTTGTCGGCGATTTGCTGACGCAAACCCACTACCACGTCTTCAACGTCATGGTTCGTCTCGGCGTCGATAACGTTCTCACACTCGATGCAGACCAGGTTCACGTGCGGTTCCATGTTGGGCTCGTAGCGGGACATCTTTTGGAACGGGAGCTCTTGTATAAGACCGCTCTTCTGAAGGACTCCCAAAGTGGAATAGATCGTGGCCAGGGTCATGGACGGGAAATGCCCTTTCACCCTGTCATATATTTGTTGAACCGTGGGGTGGTCGGAGGAATTCAGGACCACCTCGGCGATTGCGAGGCGCTGCGGAGTAACTCGTACTGCCCACTCGCGCATCCGCTCGACAAGTTGCTGCTGGGTTAACATTGGCTCTCCTGGGTAATGCGGACCTGGGAGCTATCGCAAATCTACAATCGCGACCTCGATATACCACGGGTACGCATCCGACGGGTTCGCCTCAACTATAACCGGATTCAGTCGTCCAGGCAACCCTATTTATTTGATTTCTTGACTATCTTTATTCCCATTCCTGGGGTAAGGGGGTCCGATTGTTACAGTTATCACAGGTTGGAGACCGGCCGACTTAGGCGTGCTTCATAGTAGAATCATCAGATATAATACCGGTCTCGGAGAGATGGCTGAGCGGACGAAAGCGCTGGTCTCGAAAACCAGTATAGGGGCAACTCTATCGTGGGTTCGAATCCCACTCTCTCCGCCACTTGTAAGCATGAAAACGCCCTTGGACACCAGATTCAGGAGCGTTTCTGTTTTGGCGATTTGGCGCATATTTGACGCATTTTTATTTTTAGCGACCTTCTCACGCCTTCGGAGTAGAGTTTCTCCGAAGCCCCCTTTTCATCGTCCAACAACCGCAACGTATCCGCTATTGGCCTCGATGGGCATCAGGAAGGATGACCCACAAGAGGTCAGTGGTGTTAGTTTCTGCTCCAGAGGGCCAGCCGGGGCCGCGTCAGGCTTCTCCTCAGGTGGTGGTACCAGGGTGCTCACGGCCACGTTGAAACGATCGTTTCCAAACATCGAGATTTAATATACCCACCTTACTAGCAGCTGTGGTACCTGGCCATCAAAGGCATCTGGATGACTCTGGCGCAGTTGTTCAGGTAAACAAGTCAAAAATATTCCCAAGAGTCCCACTATCAGCACGGTAGATCTCGGTGTATTTGCAGCGTGTGCAGGTGACCGTCGTGAACTTACGGCTCTGAACATCAAAAATCTTGGACAAGAACCCTCCGGTAGCCCTGAACTCGCTCGTTTCGTATTCGCCGTTAGAGCACTTAGCGCATTTGAAGTTGGTGGCGGCCATTGTCCATATCATCCGTATATCTGGCTATAACCCGTACAGTTTAACAAAACGGTCGTTCCCATAGACTCAATTCAGGCCAATGTTAAACCTGCGATAAAAGCTCGACTCCACTTTCCCGGGCGACCTTTGACCTAGCACCTTCCTTCTGATGGCCTCACGAAGCTTGCCTACGCGCCTTGACCCTTAATACAATCCATTCCAATGGTACTGGTACTGTCCATTCGACGTTCCAAAGAACGGTACTATAACGGGAGGCGGCAAGATGTCAGAGGAACTAGGTAGGATTCAACGACCCACAGCAAGTCAATACGATGGGCGGCGCAAGCTAATGCTAGTGCCTTTGATATACGGGCCCCAAGCGGACGACATCACAGGCGCAGAAGTCCTGAAAAATTACTGGGATCAGATGCAGACCCAGGTAAACGCTTTGGAGGACGCTCTAGGTGGATTGCAGCACATCTATCACGAGAGCCTGACCATCGGTGGACCAGAAGGGCTGGAACAGTTGGCTGGCGCAGACCAACGGAGCCATGCCTTTATAT
>CAJWGH010000127.1 GCA_913031095.1 uncultured Chloroflexota bacterium
GGGGCTGTAGTCGACTCGATGCGGAGGTAATGACATCCTCAAAGGCCTCCCGCTGCAATATTTGCCCAAGCCTAGGGTAATCACTAAACACTGTCAAATCATGTGTTCGCGTGTTCGGGGCGGTTGGCACTGGTAAATCCGGGCAAGATAAAGCAGAATATCGGCTAATATTTTTCGCCAATCGTCGCCAAGGGTTCAACGCCAGGAGGGAACGGGATGCCAGCCAGAACCGGCAAGCAATACATCGATGGCCTGAGCCAACGGCCGCCTAACCTCTACATGTCCGGCAAAAAGATAAAAGATCCCACTAAAGAACCGGGTCTAAGCGGCGGAATTAAAACCCTCTCCCGCCTGTATGACCTGCAGCACGATCCGAAGGCAGGCAAAAACATGACTTACGAGTCACCGACCACTGGCGATCAGGTCGGCATGTCTTTCCTAACCCCTCGGACCCACAGCGACTTGGACCGGCGCCGCGAAATGATGCGTAACTGGGCCAAAATCACCTGTGGAATGATGGGCCGAACTCCTGATTTTTTGAACGTTAGCCTGATGTCAATGGCGGCCGCCGGCAAGTACTTTGGGCAAAACCGCCCTGAGTTCGAAAAAAACATCCAGGACTATTATGAGCTGGTTAGAGAGCAGGACCTCGTCCTGACGCATACTCTAGTCAACATTCAGCGGAATAGATCCGGAGCAGCTACTACCTTGGACGACTCTTTAGATGTCGCACTTTCAGTGGTGAACGAGACTGACGAAGGCATCATAGTCCACGGAGCTCGTGTACTGGCCACGCTTCCCATCGCTGATGAGATCGCGGTCTACCCGGCACGGTCCCACCGTCTGCCCACCGGCGCACCAGGCCGGACGTCCTTCGCCTTCGCCATTCCCTGTGACACTCCCGGGCTCAAGTTTCAATGTCGGGAGCCCTTCGACCTCGAACGCTCCAGCTTCGACCACCCCCTTGGCTCACGTTTCGAAGAGATGGACGCTCTGGCGTTCTTCGACAACGTCCTAGTCCCTTGGGAAAGGGTTTTTTTGTACGGCGACGTGGACATGTGCAACAACATGTCGCTCCGGACACACCAGTTCCTCCATTCCGGCCATCAGGTCGTGACCAAGAACGTGGTCAAGTGCGAGTTCATACTGGGGTTAGCCAACCTGATGGTGAAGACCCTGGGTTCGGAGGAGATACCCCAGGTCCACGGCATGATGGCAGAGATCATTGAGAACCTGGAGATAACGAAGGCCCTGCTCCGGGCAGCCGAGGTCGATGCTCAGCTGGACGAATGGGGTGTAATGTGCCCCACCGATATATCATTGATGGTAGCGCGCCAGCAGTTCATCAAGATGTACCCCCGCATGGGGGAGATATTGCACTTGCTAGGCTCCAGCAGCCTGATGGCCTTGCCCACGGAAAACGACTTCGATGGCCCCATAGCCGAGGACATCACCAAGTATCTGGAGACCGACTTCTCGTCGGCTAAAGACCGGGTCCGGCTCTTCAGATTGGCCTGGGACACCTGCTGCAGCGCCTTCGGGTCCCGGCAAATCCTCTACGAAAGGTTCTTCCAGGGAGATCGCAACCGGAACGTGGTATTGATGAACAGCCGCTACGACAAAGAACCGATGAGCCAGTTCGTTTTGGACTTTTTGAACCAGGACTAGAGACCGTGTTCCTTCTCTCTTTCGCAGGAAACGGCGGGGGTTAACGCCGCTATCAGCAACGCCCCGGACTCGTCCAACCCCTAGTCGTCCCCTACCACACCCACAGCTGGCCTTAGCTGACCCTCTTTAGCCACATCTGCCTGAGGTAAATCATCTTCCCAGTCTGGGATCAGCACGTGGGTAGTGTCATCCAACATTGCGATAACCAAAACCCCAACACCACTGAATGCTACCGACAGCGCCATGACCATATTGAATGATCCGGTGACGTAGACCACCAATCCGGCTAATCCCGTTGCCACAGCGTGTCCCATCAACGCGCCTGTGGTCTGCCACCCGTAGATGGTCCCCATGGGACCTTCGCCATAGTACTGGCGGTTGATAACCAGATAGCCAGTCCACTCTGCGCCAAAGCCGATCCCAAACACACCCGCGAACAGATAGAACGCCCAGGCATCCTGGGACCAGAAGAGCATAAAGACAGTGACTGCCTGGATGCTGAGGCTGGCGGCCATCATCCGTCGGGTACCGTACATCTCCGCCAAGATAGGAGTGACAACCCGACTGATGACGCTAACCAAGGCGATGATTGTCAGGATGATTCCAGCTTGGGCCAACGATGTGAATGCACCACGCTCGAAAGCCATGGGAATCACATAAATCAGGATCGTACCGTGGCCTGCACAACCCAAGCCGTGAATCAGGGGCAGATTCCAGAAAGGCTTGGTACGCCGGGTGTGCTGGTTAAACACTTTCTGGCGCAAACGGTCCACAGTTTTGTCTCTCAATATAGGTGGCGGGTCAGTGTCTCTCGCTCCGTATGGCTGAATCCCTAAGTCAGCTGGCTTACTCCGCATCAGCGGGACCATCGCCAACATGATGCCACCACCAACTCCTCCGATCAACATAAACGTGTTCTGCCACCCCAGAACCTCGATGAAGCCACCCATCAACGGAGCGATGATACCGGTTCCTACGCCACCAGCACCCCAGAGTATCCCGACTCCCAGGCCCAAACGTCTGCGGAACCAGCCGCTCACTGCCGCCATAAGGGGGACCATAGCCAAAGACTGAGTAAGGGACAGGAGTATTCCAAAGAAGATGAAGAAGTGCCAAATTTCAGTGACCTGACCTAACAAGAACATGCTGACCAGGTACATCACGGAAGCAGCGAATAACATCCAGCGCGAGCCGTACCGGTCTCCCAGCCATCCGGTCATCGGGGCATAGATCGCCCCAAATAAATAATAGCTGGCGAGAACCGCCCCGATGGTCCCCAGACTCCAACCAAAGTCGCCGTCTGCGTCGTTAAGCGGTGGCACCATGATACCGGCAGCCATGCTGATGGAGCTGGCGAATATCTGGACCGTGGCCAAGATACCGATGACCACCCAGCTATAGTGGATGCCAAAAGGTAACGGGCCGGTCGAGATTTTAGAGCTGGGTTCAGAGGTGATCGCCAATTTCCCCGTTCCTTTAAGAATAGACGCCGGCGGCTGGCGTTTTCAGAATATTGCTATCCGACCATTATAGCCATTCGCGATGGTAAGTGCACTTCATTGGATCTCAGGTGGACAAGACCACACCCGCAGTCCTGAAAATCTAGCCATCTCCGGTAGCCGTTCCAGGCACAAACTTGCTCCTAGCTTCGGGCGGCAACGAGTCCTCCCAATCGGGGATCAACACATGAGAGGTAGATTCCAGCGTGGCGATGATCAGCAATCCGGCGGCACTAAAGGCCGCGGAAAGCACGAACACCGGGTAAAAAGAGCCGGTCACATAGATTACCAGGCCGGCAAGAAACGTCGTCACGGCGTGGCCGGCAAACGCGCCGGTCATCTGCCAGCCGTAGATGCTCCCCATGGGCCCGTCGCCGAAGTACCGGCGATTGATTTCCAAGTATCCGGTCCACTCGGCGCCGAAGCCCAATCCGAAAGTGGCGGCGAACAGGTAAAACACCCAAGCGTCGTGGGCCCAGAACAAGATGAGCACGGTAAGGGCCTGAATGCTCAGGCTGGCGGCCATAACCTTTCTGGGCCCCCAAGCTTCGGCCACCACCGGCGCTCCAAGCCTGCTGGCGATACTTACCAAAGATATAATGGTGATCGTCAGGGCCGCAGAAGTCGTGCTAAGACCCTGTTCCACCGCCAAGGGAATCACGTAGATGAGAACAATCCCCATTCCGGCACAGCCCAAAGCATGGATGATGGGAAGATTCCAAAATGCCTTGGTCCGGCGCGTGTGCTGATTAAACACCCTGAGGCGTAGCGCCTCCACGGCCCGGTCTTTGGGTGGGGCTTCAGGTGCATCGGCCGCTATACCAAAAGGACGGATTCCAATATCAGTGGGCTTGCTCCGTATGAAAGGGAAGACCACAAGCATGACCGCAGTACCTGTTACGCCTACGGTGGTGAAAGCGGCCTGCCACCCCATGGATTCCAGCATGTAGGCGATCAAGGGCGCTAGTATGGCAGTACCAATACCACCGGTGGCCCATAGGATACCCACACCCCAACCCAGGCGGCGCCGGAACCAGCCACTGATGGACGCCATCATTGGCACCATGGTGATCGAAGCTGTGAACGACATCAGGAAGCTGTAGAAAAGGAAGAAATGCCACAGCTCGCTCACGAAGCCGAGCGCGACCATGCCCACGCCGTACATCACAGCCCCGACAAACATCATGGGTCGAGCGCCAAACCTGTCTCCTAGGTAGCCCGTGATGGGAGCAAAAATGGCACTGAATACATAGTAGAGGCCGATGGCCATGCTGAGCTGACCGATTCCAAA
>CAJWGH010000128.1 GCA_913031095.1 uncultured Chloroflexota bacterium
CCAAACTGACGGACCAGCCTGAAACAGTCATTAAAAGTCTCGGGATATCCAGCTGCTTCGACGATCACATCAGGGCCCATTCCGCCAGTTATCTCTGCGAGAGCTTCGTCGACGTTCTCTTTGTCTGGGTTGATCCGGTGTGTTGAACCGAAAATCTTGGACTTCTCTAGCCTGTAATCCAATAGATCGACCACCGTCACACTGGACGCGCCCAACCTAGAGGTAATCATGGCGAAACTAAGTCCGATACTCCCCTGGCCCATAATCGCCACGTTCTTGCCCAGGATGTTTGGCATCTGCTGACACGAATAAAGAACGGTCCCAGAAGGCTGGCACATGACCCACTCATCCAGAGGGCCCTCGTCGGGTAGTAGGATCATGCGACTCGGGTCAGAGGTCATGAACTCCACCAGTCCACCGGAGCCTCTTTCGGGTATCGCGATGACTCGCTGGCCCTCATGATACTCATCTGTGCGGCTCTCCACGATGGTCCCGGCCAACTCATGGCAGGGCCGTCCGACGTCCATGGGATATTCTTCTTCAGGGTGGATGTTGAACCCGTGACGGCAGTCGCTTCCGCAGACTGAAACACGTTCCAGTTTGATCAGAACCTGGCCGTCGTTCGCAATCGGCATATCTGCATCCAGAAATTCAAACAGTTTTGGTCCGACAAGTCTCGCAGCTTTCATGCTGGCGAATACCCCCTTGGTTCATTTACCTAAAGATTGCCACAGGCGTTGGGCCTGTAAGCCGGAGTGTATCTTAAACCGGGTGCCGCAGTGCGGCAACCTCCTATTCGTCTGAACCTGTTGATGCTGGCTTAGACCTGATCGTACCGGAAGCAGTCCACTTCGTGGTCATTGACCAGCCCTGCCGCCTGCATGAAGGAGTAACAGATTGTTGAGCCAACAAACTTGAACCCCCTGCTCTTCAGGTCTTTACTCAAAGCATCTGATTCAGCTGTCGTGGCCGGCACTTCCGACATCGATTTCCAGTTGCTATCCTTAGTGGTGCCGCCCACGAACGACCAGACGTAAGTGTCAAAGCTGCCTTCTTCTTTCACAACTCGCAAGAAAGCCCGAGCGTTGGTTACGGCAGCGGCGACCTTTAGCCGGTTACGCACGATCCCGGCGTCCATAAGCAAACTCCGTATCTTGGCATCTCCGTACTCGGCGATGACGGCAGCGTCGAAATTATCAAAGGCAGCCCGGTAACTCTCCCGCTTGTTTAAGATGGTATTCCAGCTGAGTCCGGCTTGAGCGCCTTCCAAGATCAAGGACTCAAACAGAATACGGTCGTCATGCAGCGGAACGCCCCACTCTTCATCGTGATAGGAAATCATTAACCCGCTGCCGGCCCATCCGCACCGTTCCACGTTCAATCTCCCTCCATATCTTGTGGCTTTATGTCTAACAGATTATTATAGGTCACGCTAAAAACGACGGTCTGTCACCAACCCGAAAATATTTCTCGACACCCTGGAGGTACACAACAGTGGCAAGTCATTATGACGTAGTAGTGGTCGGCGCTGGCAACGCGGCCCTTTCTGCCGCCATCGCCGCCAAAGAAAACACCGACTCGGTCCTGGTCGTGGAGAAAGCTCCCGAGTACTTCCGGGGAGGCAATACCTACTTCACCGGGGGAATCATCCGTTTCGCCTTTGAGGACCTGGACGACATCCGCACAGTCATACCAGACATGTCGGAGACCGAGGTCAACTCAGTGGAAGTAGGTAGTTATACCGAGAACCAATTCTACGACGACATGATGCGGGTCACCGAGGGTCTGACTGACCCCGAACTTGCCCAGATCTTAGTCAGCCAATCTCTACCAACCATGCAGTGGCTCCAGTCAAAGGGCGTCCGGTTCGTACTGGCCTACGGAAGGCAAGCCTTCAAAGACGGCGACAAATACCGGTTCTGGGGCGGCCTCCTAGTCGAAGCAGTGGGCGCCGGAAAGGGCCTATCCGACCAGCAGTTTGACGTTTGCGCAGAGATGGGGATCGATGTCCGATACTCCACTCAAGCCACCAAACTGCTCCAGAACCAGAAGGGGCATGTGAACGGTATCACCGTCCTAGGGCCCGACGGTTTCGAAGACATCACCGCCGGGGCAGTGGTACTGGCTGCCGGTGGTTTCGAGGCTAACGCGGAGATGCGTAGCCGTTACCTAGGCCCCGGATGGGAGAACGTCAAAGTGAGGGGAATCCCCTACAACACCGGGGACGGCATCAAGATGGCGTTGGACATCGGAGCCCAATCCCACGGCCACTACAGTAGCTGCCACGCAGTTGCCTGGGACATGAACGCCCCAGCCTTCGGCGACCGCACCATCACCGAACTCTATCAGAAGCACTCCTATCCATTTGGACTTATCGTTAACATCGACGGCGAACGCTTCCTCGACGAGGGAGAGGATTTCCGCAACTATACCTACGTCAAGTTCGGACGAGCCTACCTGACCCAACCACAGGGATTGGGCTTCCACATCTTTGATGAGAAGGTTAAGCATCTGTTGCGCGACGAATATCATATAGACCAAGTAACCATGGCCAAGGCCGACACTCTGGAAGAACTGGCCGAGCGCCTGGACATCGACCCCGCCGGTTTCGTGAAGACCATCCAAGAATACAACGCGGCGGTGCAGACGCAGATCCCTTACAACCCGACGGTGAAAGACGGCAGGAACACTGTGGGTATCACACCGCCCAAGAGCAACTGGGCTGAGACCATCGACACTCCACCGTACACCGGCTACGCAGTGACTTGCGGTATCAGCTTCACGTTCGGCGGTGTCAGGATAAACAACCGAGGCCAAATCGTAACCAACAGTTCAGAACCCATACCTGGTCTGTACGCAGCAGGTGAGATGGTCGGCGGGCTGTTCTATCACAATTACCCTGGCGGCTCAGGTCTGTCTGCCGGAATGGTCTTTGGCAAGCTCTCAGGCACCAGCGCCGGACAGGACGCCAAAGCCCTCAAGGGTTAATGGACAGAGGTCTGATAAGTATGGTCTCGACTGCGGAAGGGGTCCAACTAATAGCGGCCGAGACCGGCCGGCTGAAAGAGTATGTGAGTGGCACCGGCGCTGAAGAATGGAGCCTAGATAGCCCCTGCGAAGGTTGGACAGTGGGGGACGTCATAGGTCACCTTGGTTGGGCCGCAGAGTTCTTCGCCGACGCCATATCCCAAGGACGTCTCGGAATCACCTCGCCGCCCCATGGCCTCCCTGAGATCGGTTCCATAGCTTCAACGGAGCTGCCTGCATTCATCGCGGACAAAGCTAGGGAATACAAGCAAGACGCCGGTGAAGATCTTCCCTATGCATTCGCCTCCAGTGTGGACCGGTTACAAGCACTGTTCTCCAGCATGGAGGCCGACGAATGGGCCAAGGAATGCTGGAGCTTCAGGCTGCTCCAGCCCGCTTCGGCTTACGTGACCACTCGCATAAGCGAGGTCGTCATTCATTCCTGGGATATCCGCTTTCCATCCGACCCAAATGCCAGCCTGGCTCCAGAAAGCGTAGCAGTAGTCTTAGAACGGCTTCCCGTGTGGCTAAACGGCATCGGACTCGCTGATTTTAAGTCTTCTCACCGCCTAGCTCGCTACCGATTCCAGACAACTGGCGCTGCCGATTTTCAACGAGACGTTGTGGTGGGTAGCGAATCTAATCAGGTTGAGTATGCCCAAGGCGAACCCACCGCAACACTGACCTGTGATGCAGATGTCCTGGCCTTGCTTGTCTGGGGCCGGTTGAATCCAGACCAGGTTATTGCTGACAGTAGACTTACGGTGAGCGCGGGTTCAGGCACGGCGGATGATTTCTCCGCCTGGTTGTCCCGATAACCTGAACCAGGTCCCTCTACCACATCGAACCCACCAGAGATTGATAGCCATCCACCGTGTAGCTAGTGTTATGATTTGGAGAATAAACGCTTGATTTTCCGAAGTTAGGAGCCAGGCCGTCAATAGTCGTGGAACATGATGCAGACTCCCGCTACAACTAAGAACCCCATATATTTCGGCTGGTACGTTTGTGCCGCCAGCATATTCATAGGCTTCGTTGCCATCGGTGCCCGTAACAGCTTCGGCGTGTTCGTTGTTCCAATGAGCGACGAGTTTGGCTGGAACCGGTTCACCATATCCGTAGCCGCCGCATTGGGTGTGCTGGTCAGCGGATTGGTGCAACCCTTCATGGGTCAGGTCTTCGACCGAACCGGCGGGCGCAAGCTTATATTGATCTCTCTCGTCATCTTGGGCGGCTCAACTATCATGCTGTCCCTTACTTTCCACGTCCTTTTCCTGGTATTTATGTTCGGAATCGTTGCGTCCATAGCCCAGGGCGGGCCCGCTCTGTCGAACACAGCAGCCCTCATGTCCCGGTGGTTCAGGCGAAAACGAGCAACGGCCATAAGTATCAACTCCGCCGCACTGTCTTTGGGCGGCCTCGTCATGG
>CAJWGH010000129.1 GCA_913031095.1 uncultured Chloroflexota bacterium
TGGTAGCGTAGTGTCCTCCGGAACGAGTCGCGATCCAACCGCCGAGGGTTGAGAATTCGAAGCTTTGAGGATAATGGCGTAATGTGAATCCCTGGGGCCTCAGTTGGTCTTCTAACGCCGGGCCATATATCCCACCCTGGATCCGAGCAGATCTGGATACATCGTCAATCTCCAAAACTTGATCCAGGCCTTCCAGGTCAATGGTTACGATGCCGTCGTAACCCTCGGGCGGCTCGAACCCCGCCACGGTAGAGCTACCGCCGCCGAAGGGTATGGCGGCGTGGCCGGAAGATGAGCACCACTCCAGCACGGCCTCCACTTCCTGTTCATTGCGGGGCCGGGTCACAATATCAGGTGGATTGGGAAAATCTAGCTTGAAGGCCCGGATGCGGTCGCGGAAACTGCGTCCGTAGGTGTGGATTGCTCTGTCACAATCATCGCTGGAACAGATGGAAGTCAAGGACGAAGGAGGTGCGATGCGGGGTTTGCGCAAAGAAAGGTCCGAAGCTCTGGGCGGCGCAACTGGTGTTAGGCCGACTTTGTACCTGCCGGAGAGCTCTTCTGCCGCGGTTTTCATCTGCTCGGGGGTTGGCTCGTCCGCCTCCATACCCCAGGCCCAGAAACTTCGCTTGGCCATGACTATCTCCTGGTTATTCTGGACTAGTCGGCCATCTCGAAGCGTTCATTTTCGGCGGGTTTGGACCACATATCTCCAGCACCGGCCATGGCCGCAGCCCGCTCTGCACTGGCCCTCCAAGCGTCGTAAATCTCGTTGGATTCCCAAGTGACCAAGGTGGAAATCTTGGTGGGGTCTTCTTGGGATATGAAGGTCAACCGTTGGCCGTACCCGGGTGCTTTGCTCTGGGCCAACCCATTACCATCCAACATCTTTTTGGCCGCTTCGACCAATTCCGGTTTTGCCCAATGGTGTGTCAGTACGCCGATCATCGCGTGCGGCTCCTAATATGAATCTAAATAACGGTCTGTAGGCGCGAGTATAGCACTAGTCCGAACCGTCTTTGACCCGGAGGATACGCCCGACGATGAAAGCGACCACCGCCGCACTGGCGCTGAGCACCGCGCCCATCTTGGCAGGGTCCTGGAATACCGGATCTTCGTAGGCTTTGCCCGCCACAAACAAGGCGACGGTTAGACCCAATCCCGCAACGATGGCCGCGACCAGCAGGTGTTTCACTCCCATGCCTTCCGGCAACGGGAACCCTGCCTTGTCCGCCACCCAAGAGAACAACGTGATGCCCACCATCTTACCAACGATCAGCGAGATCAGGACCATGAAGGTAACCTGAGTGATACTCGAAAAAGCCACTCCAGCGTTCATGAAAGCAAAGAAGAACAACCCAAAGTCCACTGGCCGTTTCAGTTGATGTTCAAAAGCGTCCAGTGGCGCTTGGACATGGTGGAGTTCCTCACCTTCTTCAGCAGGCACAGGCTCCGAGCCACCAGGATGAACGTGCTCGAATTCACGGCCATCTTCTTCAGAAAGCTCCTGAGTGGTATGAGGACCAGGCAGGAAGGGGACGATCACAACTAAAGCCAGGGCCGGTTCGATCGACGACTTTACCAACCCGACCCAACTGAGCCCACCGGCGATCAGGATGTAGACTGGCCAATGTGATACGTGGAAACGACGCATGATGTAGGCCGCCGCCATACCCGTCACGACCAGCAACAACCATGATGGAGCTACCGGATGCTCCGGGTCTGGGTAGAACACTGCAATGATCCCCAGCCCTATGGCGTCGTCGGCCACCGCCAGCAACAATAGGAAGCTAACGGCCGGGTGCGATGCGCCAAATATAATTCGAGCCACCAACCATGCCAAGGCAATATCTGTGGCGGTCGGGATACCCCAGCCATTGGCAACGATACTCAGGTCATCTCCCCCACCATAGAAGACCCATGCCAATAGGAAGAACAGGCCAGCCGGGCCAAACACCCCGCCAAGAGTACCCATCAACGGATTGATGGCCTTGCGGATCGGGTTGAGAGCGCCACCGGGTAGGGCCGACTCAGTGATCTCCTTTGTCGCTATGCCAAAGAAGAACACCATGAATATCTCATTCACCAAGAAGTGAACCGTAACAGCCTTGCCAAATATCTTGGTGTCATCACCAAAGATATGGTAGTCGACCATTTCCTCGTAGGAATGGATGTCGATGTTGGCAAACACCAGACCGGCGATCACGCCGATTATCAGCGGGATCGAGTACTGCTGAAGGATGTTTATGTGGTGGGCGCGAATCAGGTTGATATCCTATATTTCGTACTTCAGGCAACCCGGGGACAAATGTTCGGGGGATTATATCATCGAAGGCTAGACCATGATTCCCAGGCTCGCTAGGGACCTCTCCCAGGCGTGGCTCAAGTTGACATCATATAGGGGCTTTGTTACTATCACGGGCAGCCCGGAAAGATATTTTCCAGGCCTATTTGATTTTTTTGCCAGGACTTTTTTGGCCAGGAGGAACCGACCGCGGTGGCTTTCTTAAACGGACTCAAATGCCGAGAATGCGGCAGGGAATACCCGGCAGACCCATTGAATGTGTGCGATTTCTGCTTCGGCCCTCTGGAAGTGGTCTATGATTACGCCACGATCTCTGAAGTGGTCAGCCAAGACAGCATCTCCAAGGGTCCCCTCAGCATCTGGCGCTACAAAGACCTGCTTCCCGCCGAGGCCGACGACCCGGTGGACATCATGGCAGGGTACACTCCCTTGATCAAAGCCAGAGGTTTGGGCAAAACCCTGGGCTTGAACAATCTGTACATCAAGAACGACAGCGTAAATCCATCGTTTTCTTTCAAAGACCGGGTGGTCTCAGTGGCTGCTACCAAGGCTCTCGAATTCGGCTACCAGACGATAGCCTGCGCTTCTACCGGCAACCTGGCCTGTAGCGTGGCAGCCCATTGTGCCCGGGCCGGTGTCCGGGCCGTAGTGTTCATACCCTCGGACCTGGAGAAGGGCAAGATTATCGGCGCTGCCATCTACAACCCCGTACTGGTTGCGGTGGACGGTACCTACGACCAGGTGAACCGCCTCTGCAGCGAGTTGGCCGACGACTACCCCTGGGCGTTCGTCAACATCAATATGCGCCCATACTACGCCGAGGGCAGCAAGACCCTGGGCTACGAAGTTGCTGAACAACTGGGATGGCGCCTGCCGGATCACGTTGTTGTGCCATCAGCCTCCGGTGCGATGTTCACCAAGATATGGAAAGGCTTCAACGAGATGGCCTGCCTCGGGCTATTAGACGGGGTGCCGTCCAGTTCATTCGGTGTAGACCAGAACACGGTCCATCACCCGACCGTCACAACCAAGATGCACATGCAACAGGCGGAAGGTTGTTCACCAATCGCCACCGCTTGGGCCAACAACCAGTCCCAAGTCATCCCAGTGCGTCCCGACAGCCTAGCCAAGTCACTGGCCATCGGAAACCCTGCCGATGGCATCTATGCCCTGAAAGTGATTGATAATTCTGGCGGTTCTGCCTACGCGGTGCCGGAATCAGATATAGTAGAAGGCATAAAGCTGCTGGCCGAAACTGAAGGAATATTCACCGAAACGGCCGGCGGCGTGACGGTCTCTGGACTCAAGCACCTGGCTGAGTCAGGCGCGATCAAACCCAACGAAACGACCGTCGTTTACATCACCGGTAACGGGCTAAAAACCCAGGAAGCAGTGGAGCAGGTGGTTAACCCGCTCTCCATCAAACCCAGCATAAGTTCTTTTGAAAGTGTGTTCGAAGGAGCCAAATAGCTGGAAATACCCAGGGTAATAAACCGGGAGGTGTCGGGAATGGGCAAGCAGCGAGTCAAATTCACCTTTGAGGAAAGCTTGGTCAAGCAACCGGTGATTTACGAGTTAGGGCGCAAGTTCAAGCTTGTAACCAACATCCGCCGGGCCGATGTGGGTGAAGACGTGGGCTGGGTGGTCTTGGAATTAGACGGAGACGAAGAAGAGATTAAGAGTGGGCTGGAATGGGTCAGTTCCACGGGTGTGAGGGTTGACCCGTTAGGCGGAGATGTGATTGACGGGTAGGATTCGCCCTACCCTTGACCCTGAATAGAGGCGATTGAATCGGAGGAGGGTTTTCCAAATGAGCGTCATGGTCAGGATTCCCACGCCACTGCGGCGAATGACCAACGGCAAAGACAAGGTGGAGGTGGAGTCAGCCAATCTCAATGATCTGGTGGAGAAGTTGAACGGCGAGTTCCCCGGATTTAAAGACCGCTTGGTCGACGAGGAGGGCGAACTGCGTTACTTCGTCAATATCTACCTGAACGGAGAGGACGTCCGGTTCATGGACGGCTTGAACACCTCGACCAGCTCTGGTGACGAGATCAGCATCGTCCCCGCGGTTGCCGGCGGTTTCTAGACCTCTTCAGACTTCGCCTGGAACTCTTCTAGTTCACTGGTATCCCTT
>CAJWGH010000130.1 GCA_913031095.1 uncultured Chloroflexota bacterium
ATGCTCGAGATGACCGTAGATAGCATCCGGGTCAGCCCCATGAACTACCAGCGCGTCGTGATTCTAAAAGAGAAAGAATCAGACCGTTATCTGCCTATCTGGATCGGACCGGCGGAAGCAGACGCCATTGCGGTCAAGCTTCAAGACCTGAGTGTACCCCGACCTCTCACTCACGATCTCTTGGCAACAATAATAGATTCCATGGGCGGCACTATAGACCACATTTTGGTAAACGACCTCCAGAACGACACTTTCTTCGCCAAGATTTCTATTAAAACCAACGAGGAGTCCAGAGAGATTGATTGCCGTCCCAGTGACGCCGTGGCTTTGGCTGTGAGGGCCAAGGTACCAATCTTCGCCAACGAAGAGGTTATGGACAAGGCGGGTATCCACCTGGATCAAGAGACCGGCAAACCCCTCGGGCGCGAAACCTCCAGCGACGACACCCTCACAAAAGAACAGGCTGAAGTGAAACCGGAAGAGCTCAAAAGCATGTCTGCCTTCACCGATTTTATAGACTCTTTAGATCTAGAGGATTTTGGCAAACAATCGGGCGCCCGCTAACCTTCTGACAATATGAGATTCCTAAAACAGCCGCGCCCTTCGATCGAAGAGCGCGGCTGTTTCGGTTTTCAGTCTAACTATATCCCTAATATAGCCTCAATTGACATTTAAAATGCCTAGTGATATTATTCACGACGCTCTGGCGGAGACATGAATCGAAGGCTCCTAGCCTTACGCCTAACTGGGCTCGGATGGTATGTCGCTTCCTGTATCGCTGTCGGAGTGATTGGTGGCGTGGTATTGGACAAATGGATCGGTCTTAAACCTCTCTTTACCCTGCTCGGCATAGCCTTCGGCACAACTGCCGCTTTCTACGGATTATTCAAGATGATTCAGCCGTTGATCACGCCAGAAGTATCTGAACAACCGGACGGTAAGTCCCGTAACAATGGAGGGAATCCATAGTGGGTTCCGGCGCTGGCAAATTCATCGCCTTGGGTATCATATTTGTTCTGGCGTTGGCCATTGCTGGACTTATCACCGGAGCTATCGGGGCTGGACTAACTCAGTCAGAAGAAGCGAAGGCCGCTGGCGAGACCGCTGAAGGCCCGTTCATTCCCAAGCCTGAAGTCCACCTTCCTGCACAAGTGGCGTTCCCCACCGCAGACCGCACCCATTACCGCAATTACCTCTTCGCCGAAGAAGTGGAAGTCCTTTTAGGGAAAGAACACCTGTCTGATGGCGAAGAGACAAAGCTAGCCGCATTGATGCATGAAATCACCGGAGAGGACGTCGAACTGGGTCACGGCAGTCATCTCCTTAACGATGATCAACACCATGCGATCGAAGAGTTGGTGGATGAAGGGCCTTACAAGGGCAGCAACTTCATCATCACCAACGCCATACTCTCTTCTTGGATCGCTAGCATCGTCTTGGTGGGCTTATTCGTCCTTGGGGCAAGGAAAGCGTCCTTGGTCCCTGGCCGATTCCAAAATTTCGTCGAGATAGCCATCGAAGGTCTTTTGAACTTCGTGGCAGGAACAGTTGGACGAGAACACAGCCGGCTGATATTCCCGGTGATCGCCACCATCTTCTTGTTCGTGATAATCAACGCCTGGATCGGGTTGCTGCCAATCTACCCGTCTCTTGGCTTCAAACACGACGACGTCGTACAGATACACTTGCTGCGCCCCGCGGGAACTGACATAAACATGCCCCTGGCGTTGGCGCTGGTCTCTTTCTTCTTTGTAGAGTGGCTCGGTCTGAAAATGCTTGGGCTTGGCTACATTACAAAATTCGTACGCGTAGCCAGCCTGAAACAGGGCATGGGCGCACTGTTTCGCTTCCAGTTCCTGGACGCCTTCCAAGGCCTTCTGGACTTCTTCTTCGTTGGCCCGCTAGAGGCATTCAGCGAGTTCGTGCGGCTGATTAGCTTTACCTTCAGGCTGTTTGGAAACATGACTGCAGGCGAAATTCTAGTCTTGGTATCCGCCTTCTTGGTGCCTTTCGTGGCAACCGTGGGCGTGTACGGACTGGAGTTGCTAGTAGGCTTCATCCAGGCGCTCATCTTCTCTGGCCTGACACTGGTGTTCGCGGCGATAGCCATCACCTCGCACCACGCAGAAGAGGCCCACCATTAAAGAGAGTTATAATCACCGGGCGCGTTGCCCAATCGTAAGAATCGGACCTTAACTACAGAGGTGGCGTAATGGATGCACTAATACTGTTAATGGTGATGGCCGTGGTTGGAATAGCAGCTGCTGCTCTAGGGGGGATTTTCGCAATCTACTCCTCCAATCAAGACTAGCGATAGATCTAAAACACAAGGAATCAAGGAGATAAGGAAGGACGATGGAAGCTCTACTTGCTTTGGCAAACATCCCACTAGCCCAGATCGAAACCGAAGCCGCAAGGCTGCTGGGCTCAGGTATCGCCATCGGTCTGGGCCTAATCGGCCCTGGCATCGGAATCGGTCTATTGGGCGCCGCTGCCATGAGTGCGATAGGCCGCAATCCAGAGGCCACTGGCAACATCCAGACCAACATGATTTTGGGCATCGCCTTCGCCGAGGCATTGGGCATATACGCCCTAGTCGCGGCAATCATGATTGGTTTCATATTCTAAGTTGGGCCCATCTAAGATTGGTCGTGACAGGAACCCTTTCATGGGTGCCAGGAAAAGTAGGTTGATATGTTAGAGACATTGGGAATTCATTTCCCAAGCCTAGCGATATACCTGGTCAACTTCCTGTTGGTCCTCCTTCTACTGTATCTGTTTGCATACAAACCGATACTCCGGTTGATGGATCAACGGGCAGAGCGGATTCGGGAGAGCTTGGAGGCCGCTGACACGGCACGACAAGAAGCTGCGTCTTCTCAGGAAGCCATCCAGGAGCAGGTCACCGAAGCACGGCGTGAAGGTCAGAGGATCATGGACCAAGCGCGTGAGGCATCGGAGCGGTTCCGAACCGAAGAGATGGACAAGGCCCGCCAGGAGGCTGAGGCCTTCGTGGAACGGGCCAAAGAGGACATCGCAAGGGAACGCGACACTGCCCTTCAAGAGGTTCGGGCCAGTTTCGGCGACCTAGCCATAACCGCCGCCGAACGAGTGATCAGAAGTTCTCTGGACCGTCAAGCCCACGAAGAGCTGATTAACCAGGTATTGGAAGAGGGCGAATCCCTGAGAAGGGGTTAGCAAGGCCATGGCACAGCAACTATCAGGACAACGTTACGCACAAGCGATATTCGACCTGGCTCAGGAGAACAACCAGGTTGAACCGTGGGGCGAGGACTTGGCAGTGGTAGCAGAGGCGTTTGGAGACGCCAATTTCGCCGCTCTGATGAAGCATGCCGATATGCCAGCTTCAGATAAGCGGGCAGCGACAGCCTCAGTACTTGCTGGCGTAGACCCAATGGTGCGTAACCTGGTCGACCTGCTAGTAAGCAAAAATTCCATCGACTCCATCGCCGGTGTGTACTCGAGTTATACCGAATTGTTGGACCGGCACTTAGGTCGGCAACGGGTCGAAGTCACGACGGCTGTCGCATTGGAGGACGCCGAGACCGCCAAAATCAGCAGTTTCGTCTCGGAGTTGGTCCGACGCGAAGTCGTGCTGACCTCCAAGGTCGATAAATCGATCCTGGGTGGCCTGGTGATTCAGATAGGCGACCGGTTGTTAGATGGCAGCACCAAGGCCCGATTGGACAGTCTTAGAAACCGCTTGCATACAGAGATCGCTTCCACGACGTAGCGCACTATCTCAAACTGCCGGCTGGATGATGCCGGTTTAATCGTAAAGGCAAGGAGTGCCTCCGATGGCTACCAGAGGGCAGGACATAGTCTCGTTAATCAAACGTCAAATCGAAGAGTTCGGCGGCGATTTGACCCTAGTGGATGTAGGCACAGTCGTCCAGGTGGGTGACGGTGTCGCGAGTATCCAAGGTCTACAGGGCGTCCGTTCCAACGAACTGTTGGACTTCGGGGACGACGTACTCGGTCTAGCCCTGAACCTTGAATCTGACATCGTCGGCGCAGCCATTTTGGGCGACCCCAACTCAGTGAAGGAAGGCCAGCGGGTTCGGTCTACGGGCAGAATCATTGAGGTCCCCGTGGGCGATGCTCTCATCGGCCGCGTGGTTGATCCTCTGGGTCGTCCCTTGGACGGCAAAGGGGCCGTTGAGACGACGGGCACCCGCGAAGTGGAGAAAGTAGCCCCAAACGTGGTGTCCCGCCAGTCTGTTGACCAGCCGGTGCAAACCGGCATCAAGGCTGTGGACGCCATGATTCCTATCGGCCGCGGCCAGCGCGAACTGATAATTGGCGACCGCTCCACCGGCAAAACCGCCATCGCGCTAGACACTATCATAAACCAGAAGGGTGGAGACCTGATCTGGATCTATGTGGCAATCGGCCAGAAGCAGTCGACG
>CAJWGH010000131.1 GCA_913031095.1 uncultured Chloroflexota bacterium
CCTCTAGCTCCAATTTACCCAACTCCCAGAGTTCTTTCACCGCGCCGCCCGACTTCGGATGAAACGGCATCGGCGAAATCATTTTCTTTACCTGCCCTCCTGCCACCAAGTCGTCGATCCCAAACGTACCCGCCTGGGGCAGCCAAGCCCCTTGGCAGATGAGGGTTAGTTCTGATACTCCGGTCGCTGCCAGGCCACGGAGCAAGGATTGGGGCGCTCCTAAGCCGGCAAACCCGGCGATCAGCACGGAGGCCCCATCTGCGATGCCGTCCAAGGCCGATTGGGCTGTGGAGTAGACCTTTCCCTTTGCGGCGGTGTTTTCTGGGTGATTGATCATTGGAGATACCTGATTCCATCTGCGATCTGAGGCGCTGACTAATCGCAGCAGCAACGAATTATAACGGCCTATGCCCAGATATACCAAGACGCCGTCGATGCGTTTGGCTCGGCTAGCCGCCGAGTGGCGTAGTACCATCCTGGCAATCCCCAGAAATACGGAAAGGTAAGTTCCTTCTCCCCAATTAGAGTGGAGACGACAACTGTCAGCAATTCTACCTACACCGAAGAATTTGGTTAGACTGAATTTCTGGTTTCCCTTGAATGATATGCGAGGCGGGATTAGAACAAGATCCACAAAAAAACCGCCCCGTTAATCACGGGGCGGTTTTTGATACTTGGCTGGGTACTGGAAGTCCAGAAGGAGTTTTGCCTCTCCCTAGAAGTCCATTCCGCCGCCGGGAGGCATCGCCGGCATGGCCGGTTTGTCCTGGGGAATCTCGCTGATCACGGACTCGGTAGTTAACACCATGGCCGCAACACTGGCTGCGTTCTGCAGAGCGGACCGGGTTACTTTGACCGGGTCGACGATGCCACGTTCCATCATTGGACCGTATTCACCGATGTCGGCGTCGTAACCGTAGTCGTCAGCCTGTTGTTTAACCTGGTTGAGGACAACCGCGCCCTCGAATCCAGCGTTCTCTACGATCAGCTTCATAGGCTGTTCGAGGGAGTGGCGAATGATGTTGACGCCGACCTGTTCGTCGGCGGGAACGTCTTTTAGGCCGTCCAAGCCGCGACTCGCGCGGACAAGGGCGACTCCGCCACCAGGAACGATGCCTTCCTCCACCGCAGAACGAGTGGCGGAAAGGGCGTCTTCGACGCGGGCTTTGCGCTCTTTAAGCTCTATCTCGGTGGCCGCTCCAACCTTGATCACGGCTACTCCGCCGGATAGCTTGGCCATCCGCTCTTGGAGTTTCTCCCGATCAAATTCAGAGGTGGTGTCTTCAATCTGGGCTTTAATCTGGTTGATACGGCCCTGGATGTCAGCCTCGGAACCCTTGCCCTCAACGATGGTGGCCTCGTCCTTGGTTGCCTGGATACTACGAGCGGAGCCAAAGTCTTCGATGGTCGCAGTGTCCAGTTTTTGGCCGGTTTCCTCGCTGATGACGGTGCCGCCGGTGAGAATGGCGATGTCTTCGAGCATGGCCTTACGGCGGTCACCGAAGCCAGGGGCTTTGATGGCCAATACGCTGAGGGTGCCGCGGAGTTTGTTAACCACCAAAGTGGCCAAGGCTTCTCCATCCACATCTTCGGCGATGATTACCACGTTCTTCTTACCGACCTGGAGCAATTTCTCCAGTGCGGGAAGCATATCGGCAACGGCCGAAATCTTCTTGTCAGTGATTACGATTGTGGGGTCTTCTAGGACCGACTCCATGCGGTCAGGATTGGTGATGAAGTAAGGGGAAATGTAGCCACGGTCAATCTGCATTCCCTCCACGTATTCAATCTCGTCGGCTAAGCCCTTGGACTCTTCAACGGTGATGACACCGTCTTTGCCGACCTTCTCCATGGCTTCGGCGATAGTCTCACCGATGGCTTCCTCGTGGGCGGAAAGGCTGGCTACCTGGCCGATGCGTTCCCGGGTCTCCACGATCTGGGCCATGGACTGGACTTCCTCTACCACTGAGCTGACGGCCCGCTCGATGCCGCGCTTAATGGCCATGGGGTCAGCGCCAGCGGTGACATTCTTGAAGCCCTCGTTGATGATGGCTTGTGCCAAAACAACGGAGGTGGTAGTACCATCGCCGGCGGCGTCATTGGTCTTGGTGGCGGCTTCTTTCAGAAGCTGCGCCCCCATATTTTCAAATGCATCAGGCAGTTCAATCTCTTTGGCGATTGTCACACCGTCACTGCAAACCTGTGGCGGGCCAAATGATTTGTCCAACACCACGTTACGGCCTTTGGGGCCAAGGGTGACTTTCACTGAGTCAGCCAAAATGTCGATTCCGATACGGAGCGACTTTCGGGCTTCCTCGGCGTAGGCCAACTTCTTTGCTGGCATCCTGTTCCTCCTGTAAGTAGCTCGAGGCTGGGCTGGTGCCCGCCTTATTTCATCATTCTAGACTGGGTATATCGAGCTTTGGGTTAGCTGATCTTCGCTAAAATATCACTTTCTCGAAGGATCAGAAGCTCGTCGTCGCCGTCTTTATATTCGGTACCGGCGAACTTGGAGTAGATAACTCGATCTCCCTTGGCAAGTTCCATCGGAATCCGGGATCCGTCTTCGGCAACCCGACCGGGTCCGACTGCGACGACCTCACCTTCTTGGGGCTTTTCCTTGGCGGTATCAGGCAGATATATCCCGCCCTTAGTAGTCTCTTCACCCTCGCTGGGCTTCACCACCACACGTTCTCCCAATGGCGTAAAGTTTGCCACCCTGGCCTCCTTCTATCTCGCCGGGGAATCTAGTAGCCCGGCATTAAAATCAGATGGGATTGACACCCCCGGTTTGAGAGCGCCAAGTAATGTTAGAGCGGGCACAAGACCTTGTCAAGATTGAAGTGTCCGGCCTAGTATTTATAGGGTTGTTTATTGGACAAATTTTGACGCCATTTCCTGGCACAGAATCATGGGTCTAAAGAGGAGTCGCTATCACTTCCGACACACTAAACATGGGCCCATTGATCCTGACCTTTGACGACACCGTCGCCACCATCACACTGGACCGACAGGGCAACGGCAATAGCATCGACGACGAGATATGCTATGCCTTGTCCACTTCCTGTCAATTGATAGCTGAGAATGACGGTTTGCGGTTGGTGGTGCTCACCGCAAAAGGGGAAGTCTTTTCGATAGACCAAGCAACCAAACCCACGGGAAACCCCGCCAAACAGTTATCTGACCTGTCAGTCCCGGTGTTGGTTGCCTTGAACGGCGACGCCACCGGAACCGGATTGGAGCTGGCGCTGGCTGGAGACCTGCGAGTTTGCGTTCCATCCGCCAAGTTCGGCTTTACAGGTCTGGCACAGGGAGTTCTGCCCCAGAATGGCGGTACACAACGGCTGCCTCGGCTGATTGGCCCGGTCTGGGCAAGAGACATGCTACTTACCGGAAGATTGGTGGATGCCAACGAAGCCATGTCTATAGGTCTGGTTAACCGGGTCTCTGAAGACCTCACCGGAACGGTAACTGAGATCTCCTCCCAGATCACCGCGGGCAGCCCTATCGGCGCTCGATACGCAAAGGAAGCGGTTAGCAAGGGAATGGACCTGACGCTGGAGCAAGGGCTAGGACTGGAAGCAGACCTAAACGTTATACTGCAGTCCACATCGGACAGATCCGAGGGGCTGAAATCATTCTTCGAAAAACGCGGTCCGAAGTTCACCGGCTCTTAGCTATGAGACCAATCACATATACGGAGAAGGAACCCTAGTGAAACTAAAACTGGACCTCCACACCCATGTGTGGGAGGCTTTCAACTTCGTGCCGCCAACCGTGGAGATTGCCGAAAAAGTGGTCAACCAGATTAAGTCCAAAGGCATAGACGGCATCGGCATCACCGACCACCACAACAAGGAATGGAGCATGGAATTCCGCCAGATCGTGGAGAAGCACTTCCCCGGTCAGGTGACGATTATCCCCGGCTGGGAGATAGAAATTCGGCCGGAAGCCAATCCCTTTGCCGAATATCAGGTGGCCGAGCTTTTCCTGCCCAACGCCGGCGGGGTCTTCCGGACCTACTGTCATCCGGGATACTACTCACCGGAGATATTGATCGAGCCGGATATCCACGCCATCGAGATAGACAACTACATCCACAATTGGCACATCCGGAAAGACCAGGTGGCGGAGGTGGCCTCCAAACACAACCTGATGCTGATGGAAGTGAGCGATGCCCATAACCTGGAGAACATCGGGCTGCGCTACACAGAGATAGAACTGGACGACCTTTACGCTAGGGCAGTTCCCCTAGCTTAGCCACCCATGCCCTATTCCGCCGTTACTAGTGCTGGAGGCTACGATACCATTCTGTTCGAGAAACGCGGCCCAGTGGCCCATATTTCTCTGAACCGCCCTAGGGTGGTGAATGCCTACAAC
>CAJWGH010000132.1 GCA_913031095.1 uncultured Chloroflexota bacterium
GGCCGATCTCTTGAGTAGCTCTGGGGTAGACGTGGGCGCGTTGTATGTTCAGGGCGTCCATCGTCCGGTAGAAGTCGTCTATGAACTGCTCCGCCAAGTCATCGGGCTCAATGCCCTGTTCTTGGGCTCGTTGGATGATCTTGTCGTCAACATCGGTGAAATTCTGGACGTGTTTGACTTCGAACCCTAGGAATTCCAGATACCGACGGAGGGTGTCGAACGCGACGTAGCTGAGGGCGTGGCCCACATGGGTCGAAGAATATGGAGTCACTCCGCAGACGTACATCTTGACCGTTTTGCCGTCGGCGGGAGTGAAGTCCTGAACATCGCGGCTGAGGGTGTTATATAGTCTCATGAATCGATCGAGGCCAGTTGTTGGTGGCTACCGGACGTAAGGGAAACTACGGCTAGAGCGGCTATGCCTTCTTCCCGTCCCACGAACCCCATATGATCGGTCGTGGTGACTTTGATACTAACTCGGGCAGGCTCTACAGATAATGTTTTAGCGACGCTCTCCCGCATTTCTAGGTTGAAGGGACTGAGCCTGGGATTTTGCGCCAGTATTGTAGCATCAACGTTCGAGAGCCGCCAACCGGATTGGGTGACTAGCACGCCGACGCGCTCTAGCAAGATAAGGCTTGAAATGTCCTTGAATTGGTGATCACTGGACGGGAAATGGAGGCCCTTGTCTCCCAGATTGGCGGCGCCCAGCAGAGCGTCCATGACAGCGTGTACCAGAACGTCGCCGTCGCTGTGCCCAGCGAGACCGTGGTGGTGGGGGATATCCACTCCGCCCAGAACTAGCTTTCTTCCTTCAGCTAGAAGGTGGGAATCAAATCCGATACCGGAGCGGAATTCCATTTCGGGAAGACTGGTCATATTGCGGGAAGTTTACGCTAGGGGCGGCTGGGGAGTAAATGATTTAAGGATGGGACAGGCCTAATCGTAATCACTCTCCCTTCAACAGGTTTAAGGAGAGTAGTTCCTGCTGATGGTCTAGGTGCCAGCAGCTGCTTTCAAGAACGCTTCTGCGATAACAAGGTCTTCCGCGGTTGTTACTTTGATGTTCTCGTGGGCGCCCAGGAACATCTTGACTTGGTGGCCTAGGCTTTCAATCATGGTTGCATCGTCGGTTACGTCTTTGTCGAAGTCGTGGTGGGCGTCCAATAACGTCTGAAAGCGAAATACCTGTGGGGTTTGGGCCGCCCAGAGCAGCGAACGATCCAGGGTTTTGTCAACTATCTGTCGTGGTGACACTATTTTTATGGTGTCTTTGACCGGCACACCTGCGATGGCAGATCCGTACTCAGCAGCGGCTTCTAATCCTCGTTGCAGGATCGTTTCGTCCAAACAAGGCCGGGCTCCGTCATGGACCATAACCCATTCGCAATCACTCAGTGATTCCAGTCCGAAACGCACCGAGTCCTGACGTCTCCGGCCTCCGGTACAGACGGTGGTTACCTTTTTGTAGGCCCGCTGCCGGACCAACTCTTGGGCACGGTCCACCGAATCTTTGGCAACCACCAACACTATTTGGTGGATAAGAGGAGACAATTCGAATCGGTCGATAGTATGGATCACGAGCGGAACACCCAGTATGGGGGCGAAGGTTTTATCCACGCCTCCCATCCGTGTACTGCTACCTGCAGCTACTATCACGGCGCCAACGTTACTCACCGCAACTCACCCATGAGTCTAATATACCGGAAAGTTATCCGCCTCTGGGTTGGGCGAAGATGATTCGCCCGGCCGCGGTTTGGAGCACCCTTGTCACGACCACGTCGTGAAAGGCGTTCAAGTAGCGGCGTCCGCCCTCAACTACCACCATGGTGCCGTCATCGAGATAGGCCACACCCTGGCCTACTTCTTTCCCCTCTTGGACGATGTTCACTCTTAGTTCCTCGCCTGGGAGGACTATAGACTTCAAAGCGTTGGCAAGCTCGTTGACGTTCAGCACCTGGACGCCTTGGAGTTCTGCCACGCGGTTCAGGTTGTAGTCGGTGGTGAGAATGGATGATTTCATCTCGCGGGCCAGCTGTACCAGGACAGCGTCCACCTCATTCCCGTTCTCCACACCTACGTCTAGGACTTGGAGTGGGACCACTTCGTCTTTCCGGAGCTTGCCTAAAACCTCCAGGCCACGGCGCCCGCGGCTGCGGCGCAGCGGGTCGCTGGAATCTGCGATGTGACGTAGTTCGTCCAACACGAAGCGCGGGACAACTAGTGAGCCTTCCAGGAAGCCGGTGATGCTGAGATCAGCGATCCTGCCATCAATGATGGCGCTTGTGTCCACGAGAATGTTGCCGTTTCGTGAGGAGCCCGAGGATTTGACCTTGTCGGTCTTGCCGGTCCAGCTATTGCCGTTGGATGTTACGCCGGCCTTGTTAATAGTAGAACCCATGTAATGTTCGTCACTCAGAGTGGGCGCTTCCAGGCCCGGGAAGATGGCTCGTATGTCCCGTTCCCGTTGTACGCCCAACCCAAGGCCAAATATGCCCAGGACTACATTTACGACGACCGGTACTCCCCAACTGGCCCAACCGGACAGCGTGTATAGAGGTATTGAGACCAGCGACGCCACCACCAAGCCCACGAGAAGCCCCGCAGTGCCTGAGAGCAATGCCGAACCGGGTAGTGAGTCGATATATTTGGCGCTCATGCGCCAAGGCTTGAGGATGAGGTAGGGGACTAGGGCGCCCCCGATGATTAAACCGGTCAGGGTCGATGCGAGACCCCAAGGAATGAATTCTTCAGTATTAGATGATAAGTGCGATATATATAGCCCGAGCCGCCAGCCGGTCGCCCCAAGAGCCCCTGCGCATAACGCTCTTAGCGTCCATAGGGCCAACAATCAGGTTACCTCCTTGCCAGTTTTGACTCCGCATTTTGGCCAGCCGGGCGGTCCAAAACTGGATGTTACGAATATTGAATTTTAAAATGAATCTAAGGTTGAATTAGCCCTGAATAAGCCTGTGATGTTGCATATCCTGACTATTTGAGAATAGCACATAGACACATGTTGGGGAAGGCATTTTGACATAGCCGGCCCATATGTACCGGCATGGTGACCCTAGAACCGCAGATCATGCGCATCTATATCAATCTTGCTACCCCATCGTATACTTCGAGTCACAATACAGCTATGGTTGCCGTTCCAGGCAGAAATGTTGATTGATGGAGGGTTCTTCCATGACTAGCCAAAGCAAGCCGAAGGTATATCTAGTGGGCACCGGGGGAAGCATCTCTTTCGTGGGTCGGACCCGCACCGACTACACCAACTACAGCTATGACGGGAAGCACCTGACGATCGACGAATTACTGGCTAGAGTGCCTGAAGTCCAAGGGTTCGCCGAGGTCCAGGCCGAGCAGTTCCTGAATTTGGGAAGCACCGACGTCACGCCTGAGCACTGGTTGAACCTGGCCAGGCGTATCAACCAAATCTTACGAGAAGACCCAGAGGCCGCTGGAGTGGCCATCACTCACGGAACGGCGACCCTGGAAGAGACTGCTTATTTCTTGAACCTGACAGTGAAGAGCAGCAAACCCGTGGTGGTCACCGGCGCGATGCGGCCTCCCACCGGATTGGGCACCGATGCAGACGTGAACTTGATCGATTGCATCCGGGTTGCAGCGGATCCCCATTCAGCTGGCCGGGGTGTGTTGACTGTCTTGAACAACCAGATCCAGGCGGCTAGAGATGTGACCAAGACCAATAGTTACCGCCTTGAGACATTCCAGTCGGCTCACTTTGGCTTCCTGGGATACGCGGACTCCGACGAGGAAGTAGTGTTCTACCGGAGCCCAGACCGTGCCCACACAGTGGATTCAGAGTTCGATGTTAAGCGTATCGACCAGCTCCCGAGAGTCGACATCGCCCCTGCATATGCAGGGGCAGATGGGCTTGTTATCAGAGCATTGGCCAACGGGGGGGTTGATGGCTTGGTGGCAGCTGGACTCGGCAGCGGCAGTTCGCCACCTCCCTACATGGCCGCATTAAAAGAGGTTTCGGACGGCGGGCTGCCTGTGGTCATAGCCACCCACACAGGTAGCGGACGCGTGATGCAAACCCGCCGGTTCACCGAGGACGGCTACATAGTGGCGGACAACCTTACGCCCAAGAAGGCCCGCATCTTGTTGATGCTGGCGCTGACGGCTACCAAGGACAAGGCAGAGATACAGCGGATGATGCTGGCTTACTAACGGGAACCACCTTAACTGCTTATCCTGGGCTTTTTGAAGTACTGCAAGCAGGACGAGGTAGGCAGCCTTACCGCTAGTTGTCTTTTGGCCGTTGGTCTGGTCTCAGCCGACCGAAAAGGGCGGTATTTTAGCCCGCTCTTAGAATCTATACCACCTTGGTTTG
>CAJWGH010000133.1 GCA_913031095.1 uncultured Chloroflexota bacterium
CACCGGCCCCAACGTGAGAATCGAACGAGACTCCATGGGTGAGATGGAAGTCCCGGCAGACGCCCTCTATGGTGCGTCAACTATGCGGGCGGTGTTGAACTTCCCGATTAGCGGCCTTGGCTTCCCTCGGCCGTTCATACGAGCCCTAGGTTTAGTGAAGCAGTCGGCTGCCAAGACTAACATGTCCCTAGGGTTGCTGGACGAAAAAATCAGCAACGTCATCGTCGCCGCCGCTCAAGAAGTAATCGACGGCGCGCTGGATGAGCATTTCGTGCTGGACATCTTCCAGACCGGTTCAGGCACGTCGACCAACACCAACGCCAACGAGGTCATCGCCAACCGGGCCAGCCAGATATTGGGCGGTGACTTGGGTTCTAGGTTAGTGCACCCCAACGACCATGTGAACATGGGGCAATCGTCCAACGATGTCATCCCTACGTCCATCCACCTGGCTGCGCTGTTGTCCATCAAAGAAGATCTGATACCCTCCTTGGAATTCCTGGCCGCCGAATTGAACAAGAAATCCGAAGAGTTTTGGCCCATCGTCAAAACAGGCCGCACTCACCTACAGGATGCGACCCCGGTCCGTCTCGGCCAGGAGTTCAAAGGGTTCGCCGGGCAGGCCGAGTACAGCGTTCAGCGACTGCAAAGGGCCCAAGAAGCTCTAGCAGAGGTCGCCCTTGGCGGCACCGCGGTTGGTACAGGCGTGAATACCCACGAGGACTTTTCGTCCCGTACCTGCGAGACCATTTCGAATACATCCGGAGTGCTGATTAAAGAGACCGGTAACCACTTTCAAGCCCAGGCTTCCCTTGATGGATTGGTTGAGGCTAGCGGTGAGTTGAAGACCATAGCCATCAGCCTTCACAAGATTGCCAACGATATCCGGTTCATCGCCTCAGGACCACGGGCTGGACTAGGTGAGATTTCCCTGCCAGAGGTCCAGCCGGGTAGTTCGATCATGCCTGGCAAGATAAACCCGGTGATTTCAGAGTCGGTGATACAGGTGGTTGCCCAGGTAGTAGGCAACGACGCATCGGTCACATTGGCAGGCCAAGGCGGTTACTTCGAGTTGAACACCATGATGCCTGTTGCAGCCCACAATATCCTGCAGTCCATATCGCTCTTAGCCGCGTCGGCTCACAACTTCGCCGACCAGTGCGTACAGGGGATCACCGCGACCACCCAGGGACCGGACATGGTAGAGAAAGGGCTTATGCTGGGCACGGCCCTGGCGCCAGCCATCGGCTACGACGCAGCAGCGTCCATTGCGAAAGAGGCTTCGGCCAAGGGTACGACTATCAGGGAGATGGCCAAGGAAAAGACAGAACTGTCTGACGCGGAATTGGATGCACTGTTGAAACCGGAGAGCATGACCGAGCCCGGTATCGGGGCCGGCGGGCCCGCAGGTGGAGGCTAACGACTAGGTCCCTGCGACATCGTCGCTAAAGAGTGGCAGACCCCGCTCAGTTGCCCGCATGAGGCATTCCATGCAGCGCTGACTTGCTGTATGACCGGCTGACGACCACAGGTTCTCGGCGCGAAGGCCACAGAGGTAGTCCGGTTCCAGGTTCTCGATGCCGGTGTTCTCCAGATAATGGACTTGTCCGGTCTTGTTTTCGTTCACCCACCACCAACGGGTGATGCTGGCGTCCAACTCGTCTAAGTAAGCCTTGAACTTGTCCTGCCATTCATCGCCGGGCATGATTACCAGCCAACGGCCATGCTCCGAGTCCGGGTCGCGCTCGGCTTTCAACTCGCCGGTTCTGATGTATTCTCGGATATCCCGTTGTGAGATATTCAAGCGACGGGAGGCTTCGATTATCGGTAATTTTTCCACGTGGACTCCGCTGATTCTTTTCGTGCGTCTGTCAGAATCGGCTAATTTACTGCATCCCTGGCTGGGGTAGGGTCTTCAATGGTGTCTGCCAGAGATCCGCCTGGCGGAACCATGGGGTATACGTTCGTCGATGAGTCTACCACGAACTCGACCAAGAACGGACCGTCGTGGGCCTGAGCTTGGCGCAGTGCAGGCAAAACTTCTTCATGTTCTGTAACCCTGACCGCACCCACTCCGTAGGCCTCAGCCAGTTTAATGAAGTCGGGACCATCTACCGGCACCGCTTTCAAGTGGCCGTCGAAGTACATTTCTTGCCACTGTTTCACCATGCCCAGATGCCCATTGTTGACCAGCGCGATTTTCACCGGGAGTTTCTCTTCCGTTAAGGTGACCAGTTCCTGGAGGGTCATTTGGAAACCACCGTCACCAGCCACCACCCATACCGGTGACTCCGGCTTGGCTACCTGCACACCTAGGGCCGCAGGCAACTCGAATCCCATGGCTCCGAGACCGCCGGACGACACAAAGGTGTTTTCGTGGTTGAAGGATAGAAATTGGGCTGCCCACATCTGGTGTTGGCCTACTCCGGTCACAATCGTGGTCTTAGGGTCTTCTTGCACCAAGGCATTCATGGCGCTTATGACCTGTTGTGGCTGGAGCATGTCGCTGGTGGGAATATTCAGAGAGGGATGGTCCCGCTTCAAGTTCTCGATGTATTGCATCCAATCGGGCCGCGGTGTGTTGGTCACCATGGGCGTTAGCTTCTGGAGGAGCGCTTTGGCGTCACCGGCTAGTGGTACTTCCACCGGGACGTTGCGGCCAATCTGGGAGGGGTCAATATCCATGTGGATTATCCGGGCATGAGGGGCAAAGGTGTCCACTTTGCCAGTTACTCGGTCATCGAACCGCATGCCCACACCTACGATGAGGTCGGCTTGGTCCACTGATAGGTTGGCCCAATACATCCCGTGCATCCCCAGCATACCCATGCTCAGAGGATGGCCACCTGGGAAGCTGCCTAAACCTAACAGGGTGGTGATAACTGGGATTCCAGAGCGTTCGGCCAACGATAAGAGCTCTTTGTTGGCCCCCGATGTCATCACTCCATGGCCGCTGATGATCAACGGCCTTTCGGCTTCGTTTATCAATCGGGCGGCGTCTTTAAGGCCTTCCAACGCTTCTTCGGAAACCTCTGGGGCCTTGGGGAGAGTGACTTCCGGGAACACGGCGTCAGTGAGTTCCATCTGGACGTCACGAGGAATATCGATTAGCACCGGGCCCGGGCGGCCCTCTTGGGCGATGTAGAACGCTTCGTGGACCGTTTCGGCTAGGTCAGCGCTCGACATCACCATGAAAGTCTTTTTGGTAGTTGATGCGGCGATGGAACAGATGTCGCATTCTTGGAAAGCTTCGCTGCCCAGGGCAGCGCGGGCGACTTGACCGGTGATTGCGACCATGGGTACGGAGTCGGCCTTGGCGCCCATAATGCCGGTGACCAGGTTGGTTGCGCCGGGGCCGGAGGTAGCGACGCATACGCCGACCTTGCCTGTGACCCTGGAATAGCCGTCAGCGGCGTGCGCGGCAGCCTGTTCGTGCCGCACCAATATGTGGCGCAACTGGGGGTAAGACCAGAGTGCATCGTAGAATGGAAGGATGGCTCCGCCAGGATAGCCGAAGATCACTTCGACTCCCTCACGAAGCAGACTTTCGCAGATAATCTCTGCGCCTTTTAGCTTTCCGTTGGAATTACCGTTTAGACTCATAGCCGTTCAGCAGCCTCCATGAATGGTAGGACTTTCTCCTGCAGAGAAAGGAACCGGAAGAGCCGCTGCCGGGCAATAAAAAAAGCCCCATCCCAACATAGGGACGGGACGTTATATTCCCGCGGTACCACCCTAATTATCCCGAAACGAATCGAGATCTCTCTAGCAGGACACAAGCATGTCCCGTCTTTCTTAACGGGGGCACGAACCCCGGCCTGGTCTACTCACCCTCTTTCATATATAGAAGGGTTTCAACTGGCGGCTCCGGAGGGATTTTCGGTCAGCTTCAGCGCGCCTGCTTCCACCGTACCAGGCTCGCTAGGCGCCTACTTCTGCCTACTCGTCTCCATCACAGCCTTTAGTATCAAAGGTTACCAAATGCCCCTGTCGGTGTCAATATTTCGTGCTAATCTTGAAGAGACAGCCTCGGAAAATACCTTGTTCCAGACGTATAACTTTGTGGATGGGATTACGTGCCATCTATCGCGTGCCCTATGGTAGGATGGCTTCTTGAAGGAGCGATCTTTGTATTCAAACCCACAGCAACTTCCGCCGATTGTGCGGCGCCTAAGAAAGACCAAGGTAAAGGCGGGAGCCCGCCCTGGTACGCCGGTTGGCCTCTTCGGAAATATTTCCCAAAACCTTCACAAAAGCTTGTATCCCGGGCTGCACCCAGATGCGGCCCACGTCCAACCAATTTCTAGCCACTACCCCACTACTTCAATCCTTGACCATGAATCTCTAGGGTTCGC
>CAJWGH010000134.1 GCA_913031095.1 uncultured Chloroflexota bacterium
GGACAAAGTTCGGAATCTTGCTGAGACCATCCGTGCCATAACCAAGTCCATCGGAGGCTAGTTTCAAGCGTTAGATTCGATGGCTAGCTGGCTCCGGAAAAGTGGTGATGACTGTGTAGGCAGCCACGGACACATAAATGAAAGAGCCTTGGGAATTGTTTACATCTCCAAGGCTCTTTCGTAACCTGACTCGTCAGACTAGGTCTTATGGTTCGGTCTGCTCGGTCTCGCTGCCCTTAACGGTGATGGTTATGTGGGCCATCGAGGTGGAGTCGGGAGCTCCGTGCCAATGGTTCTCGCCGGCGGGAATGACCACTACGTCACCCTCAGTCACGGTGAGTGACTCGTTGTCGTTTGCAACGGTGCCGGTGCCTTCGGTGACCACCAATATCTGGTCTCCAGAGTGCTTGTGAAACTTGTTCCGCGAACCAGCGTCAAAGGCTACGATGGCGAAGTTGAAGTTGTTGCTGTCATTGGGGTCCAAAATGGACTGTCGCCAGACCTGAGTGCCGGTCATAAGACCTCCGGTCATCTCTGCCTTGGTCTTGGGTACGCTGCTCATAGTAACTTTCTTCAAGGTTTCCTCCTGTTGTTGGTCCCCATTAGGTGGGCAAAATTACCGACGTAATGATACAAGCGACTCCGGCGGAAGTCCATTGGATTTGTGCTGTTGCTTCAGCCTGAGCTCCTCATCTCTTCCAAGCTTTCAGAGATAGCGCGAGCCAGATCACCGGGCCGACCTTCAAATTCGGGAGTGGGATACCACTCGTAGTCGAAGCTGCGTAGTATGGTACCTTCGATGCTGCACCTGAGGTTGGATACAATCACTTTGAACCCCAGCTTGCTGGTAGCCTGTTCTGCCAGCATCTCCAAGACCACTTCCGGGCAATCAAACACAACTAGGAAGCCTCCTTCTTTCTTGCCGTCGGTGACCCTGCTACGGAACACTTTACCCAGGAGTTGGGCTTCGACTATGGTGTACTCACGCTCTGGAACGTCATGGTCCGGCCATCCGATGCTTATGAGCCCACCCTTTTCCCAATGGTGCATAACAGTTATACCAGCGCTGCCCGCTCCTGGTTGGTCGCGACTCTCTTGCCGGCCTTGAACACTGCGACTACGTCTCTGAGAGACTCCAAATCCTGGCTGGGGTCTCCGTTAACCACTAGCAGGTCTGCCGCTTTTCCGGCCTCTATAGTGCCGATTGTGTCAGAAATCCCTAAGGCCGCGGCAGGGCTGCGTGTTCCGGCGTGGATAGCCTCAATCCTAGTCAGGCCAGCGCTGTGGAGTGACATCACCTCGCCTTGAAAGTCGCCGAATGGGTAGTAGCTCCAACCGCAGTCGGAACCTCCGACTAACTTTACACCCGCTTTTACCAGCGCGGAGAACTGGGCCAACGAATTGGTTCCCGCGACTGTGGAGCGCTCTAAACGCTCCTCTTCGTCCTCTGTCAGGTCACGTTCACCCTTTATCTTGATCAGCCGTTCCCGGTTCGCGTTGCCCAGACCCATTGTCGGGTTCAGCCAGACCTCGGATGCAGCCAATCGGTCGGCGGTCTGCTGGTCGAATCGGTAGCAGCCGTCATTGTCGTAAAAGGCGCAGTGTAGGATCGAGTCCACACCGGCATCCAGGGCCATGTTGATGGCGTCGGTGCAGCGGCAATGGGCCAGTACTGGACGGTTCCGGTTATGCGCTTCTTCTACTATGGCGTTCAACTCCTCCGCAGAATAAGCTGCCCGGTACGGGTCACTGGTTGATGTGCTACCACCTGATGCAGCGATCTTTATAAAGTCTGCGCCTTGTTTGACCATGTCGCGTACTCGAGATCGGACGGCGTCCATCCCGTCTGCTTCGCCCCCCATGTACCATAGATGACCGCCCGTTACAGTCAACGGTGGGCCGGAAACTAAAACCCGAGGGCCTTCGACAATCCCTTCTGCCAGTCCCTCTTTTAAGGCGAAGCCATTGCGGTTCCAAGAGCCGCAATCACACATGGTGGTTACGCCTGAGGCGATGGCAGCCGCAGCGTTCTGCGCAGATCTGAGCAGACGGATTTCGTCATTGTCATCTTTGTTGACCTGTTCTCCGGTACGCCCATCGCCAGGCATGTTGGTATGGGTGTGGATGTCAAACATCCCTGCCAACAGGGTGCCCTGGGTAAACTCCAAGATCTCTCGGTCGGCACCGTTCGTACTAAGGCTCGCAGCCTCTGATGTAGGCCCGACCCATTTTATGGAACTGCCTTGGATAGCGACGGCCATACCTTCTTGGGTTTGGCCCGCAATACCATCAATGAGCTTGCCGGGTAGGATAACTTTGAGGGTGTTGTCCTGAGACAATGCTCTGCTCCTGTATAACCGGATTTGATTGCTCTGTTAGTCTGATCACTTAGGATGGTCGGGCCGATAGATTATAGCCTACCGGCGTTCACGCAACATGAGAAATGTGAGCGGGAGGGCAGATGCCCCGATCAATAGCAAGGCAGGGAGTGCCGCTCGGGCAAAAAATGCCTCGGATGCGGCAGACCAGATTGAAGTCGCTAGGGTGGTGAACCCTATGGGGCTCAGGATGAGTGTAGCCGGCAATTCTTTCATCACCAGTAAGAACACCAGAGCCCACCCAGCCAGTAGGCCGGGTCGTACGACAGGTAATGTTACCGTAAAAAGGGCGCGGGTCGGGCTCTTGCCAAGCCCTCTAGCTGCCTCTTCTAACCGAGGGCTGATCTGCAGCATCGATGTGCGCAAAGCACCAAGAGCGGGAGACATAAACAGCACCACGTAGGCCAGCAGCAGCAAACCCGTGGTCTGGTACAGTGGGAGTGCGTACCTGGCGCCGAAAAACACCAGAGCGAGGGCGATGGCTATTCCGGGCAAAGCGAACCCAATGTAGCTGAGTTTCTCCAAAAACCCACTTAGCAGACTGGGGTATCGCACCGTGAGCGCGGCTACTGGTATAGCGGCAATGACTGCGGCTGTGGCCGCCAACGCAGCTACGTAGATTGAATTGCCGATGGCTTCCCACACCAGATTAAAGGGTTCGCCAGCCGAAATTCCCCGGGCCACCCAATAACCCAATACGGACATGGGAGCTACAAGAGAGAACGCGATTATTGATGTACAGAACGCCACAGCGGGCCACTTCCAACGTCCTAGAGGAACAATAGTAGGAGGGCGAATGGCTGAGGATGAACTACTATAGAAACGGGCCCTCCCTCGACCTAGGAATTCAAGTCCAATAACGGCCAATGCAAATACGACAAGAACTAGAGAAAGCCCTGCCCCTAAGGTCCGGTCTAGAGCAGAATCATATTGCACAAAGATAGCCCAGGTGAAGGTCTCGTAATGTAGTAGGGATACTGCTCCGAAATCCGAGAGGGTGTAAAGCGCAACCAATAATCCGCCTGCCGCTATACCCGGCCGGAGCAACGGCAAGGTTACAACGAAGAAAGTCCGCCATCTGCCGTGCCCTAATCCACGCGAAGATTCTTCCATTGCAGGGTCGATTCGCAGCATGGCCGCGCGTACCGTCAGCACTACATATGGAAAGCTGAGAAAAGTTAGGGTAAGCAATGCTCCAGCGAAGCCGTGGATATCGGGCAGCGAATCGATGCCTAAGGGGCCGTCCAGCGCTTTATATAACATCCCTCGTGGCCCAAGCGCGGCAATCACAATGAACCCGGCTACATAACTGGGTATTACCAACGGCAAGGCAGACAGTACGACCCAAGCCCGTCTGAAAGGCAGGTCAGTGCGGGTGGTTAACCAGGCTAAAGGTAGAGCTAGGACGATGGAGGCAAATGTGACGGTTGTCACTAATAAGATGGTTCTGCCAATAATCACTCCTACTCGCTCCCGAAATAGGAGTTCAAAAAAATCTCCTCCGGAGTCGAATGATCGTACTACTAGGTATATGAGCGGCAACAGAAGGACAGCACCAACGAATAGCGCTGGGACCCAAATCACTGCCGGAGGAGCGTTTCGACCTCCGTTCAATAGCTTTGATCCAACTGTCGCCGCTGATCGTATGCTCACGGAATAATACCAGCCTCCCGGAGCAGGGCTTGTGTGCCTTCCAGATCAGAAAGAGCCGCTGAGGAAAGGTCTGGATTGTTGATCTCAGATAGAGGTGTCACACCCGCGGCGACCGGGATTCCGGCAGCTAGGGGATACTCAAATGTTTCTTCGACGAAGTATCGTTGAGACTCTTCGGACAGAAGGAAATTTACGAATAGCTGGGCGTTCCCTTTGTTGTCTGACGACTCAAGGATACCGACACCCGAGACCATGACTGTCGCTCCAGGCCCTCCGGCTGGAAGATGATAATTGCGGGCG
>CAJWGH010000135.1 GCA_913031095.1 uncultured Chloroflexota bacterium
GTGTAGGCACTGTTGATGACCACGTATTCTTCGGTGAGGTCGCAGCCCCAAGCGGTGGCACGACCGTCCCCGAGATTCAAGTTAACTCCAAACGTGACCTCATCGCCACGCATGAGAACAACAACGGCGTCCCGGTGGAACGGCACGGGTTTGCCAGATTCCATGATGCAAACTCCGTTGATATATAGATCAATCTTCGACTCTACAGTTTCGGCCCCGCTGCGACCAAGGGCCATGACCAGCCTACCCCAGTTGGGGTCTGCTCCGTACACCGCAGATTTGACCAGCAACGATGAAGTGATAGTTTTGGCAGCCAACCGGGCGTCGGCAACATTCTTCGCGCCTTCGACCTCAGCAACCACCAAAGTTGTCGCCCCTTCACCATCCTGGGCCAACTGGCGGGTCAACTGGACTAAGACCTCCATAAGGCCGTCACGGAAACTGTCAGCATCTGCGCTACCTGCAGAAAGTGCAGCATTGCCCGCAGCCCCGTTGGCTAAGACCACTAAACTGTCGTTGGTACTAGTATCGCCATCTATATCCAGCATATTAAGCGTACTGTCTGCGATATCTGGAAGGATTGCCCGGAGGTAGTCCTGCTGAACCTCAGCATCAGTAGCCACAAAGCAAAGCATCGTCGCCATGTTGGGGTGGATCATACCCGAGCCCTTTGCCACGCCGCTGATGTTGATCTCGGCGCCTCCCACATTCACAGTTACTGCAGCTTCCTTTGTCCTGGTATCGGTGGTCATCATGGACCGAGCCAAAGAGTTCCCGCCGTTATCCTTAAGTTCTATCTCATCGACGCCCTTCCTAATCAACGTCATGGGCAATTCAACGCCGATGACACCGGTGCTGAACACAAGAACTTCTTCTGGTTTTACGCCCAGGCCGAAAGCGGCTACAGCGGCCATCTCTTTAGCATCTACATAGCCCTGCTCGCCGACTCCCGCATTTGCTATACCCGAATTGACCACCAGCCCGCGTACTGGACCACCGGCAGCCAGAGTTTCTCGGTTCACAGTCACTGACGGTGAGACCAGGGTACTCTTGGTGAACACACCGGCAACCGAGCACGGGGTATCCGATAGAAGCAGTCCCATATCCATCTTGTCTTCCGAGAAGGTCTTGATCCCAACATAGGTGCCGCCAGCTTTGAAGCCTCTGGCGTTAGTTATGGTGCCACCTTCTACACGGTTGATTCGGCCAGCCATGGACTACCTTCCTTATGGGACGATATCACGTTTTTACTCGTGCCTGAGGAAGCACAAAGTATATCACAAGAAGAACGTTATTCATCTTAAGAACCCCTTATGGAACCGACGGCTGGCCCGTCTGTGGACTGGCTCTTGGGGTTAACCTATAATCGAGTCTGCTCACGGTACAATACATAACGCGCAGGTGGTGGAATGGCAGCGGTAAGCCCGTTCAGAGGTTGGCGTTTTAACCCAGAAAAAGTAGGAGATATGGCCTCGGTCCTATGTCCGCCATATGACATGATAGACGAGGACACCCAAAAGGCCCTCAAGGCACAGAACCAATACAACGTCATCCATCTGGAAGCAGGAGAAGGCCTGGACTGGGACTCTTCTGCCAAGGAGCAATACACAGCCACTTCAGACCTGTTCGACCGCTGGCGGGCCGATGGAGTCCTACAGCAGGATCCCGAACCCTGCTACTACCTTATGCGCCACAGTTTCCCTCTGGACGGCAAGAACATGGTGCGCGTCGGGCTGATAGCATCTGTGGGGTTGGAAGACTACGAAACCGGCATGGTGCTTCCCCACGAGTTCACCCAAGCCCCGGCGATCCAGGACCGCGTCTGGCTGATGGAATCCCTATCAGCCAACATCAGTCCGATAATGTCGATCTACCGCGACGCCGAAGGTAAGCTTGACCGAATCTACCAGCAGATCATGAACGGCACGCCAGAGTTCGACTCCGCCGACGACTCGGGAAGCATTACCGCCCTTTGGCGCATCTCAGAGCCTAATGTGCAGAACCAGATCAACAAATTCTTCGCCAGCCGGCCCATATACTTGGCGGACGGCCACCACCGCTATGAAGCCGCCAGGCAATATCAACTTGACCGGCACGCCGAAGACCCAGGCAACAAGTCCACTAAGCTCGCCCACAATTTTGTGATGATGACCCTGATCGCCTTCGATGACCCTGGCCTGGTAGTGCTGGGTTATCACAGGACTCTTAATGACGTACCAGATGACAAGCTAGCCAAAATCAAGGCGAAACTAAATCAACTATTCGACTCGGAGCCAGTCAATGGAAGCTCCAACGCCGTGATCGATCAGCTAGGCCGGCTAGGGGCTGACCGCCGCCTACTGGCGTCTGTCGAAAGCGGCGGCGCAAAGTTGTTGACCTTGAAAGAGTCTGAGATCAAACCAGATTGGGGGCCGCTATCAGCATCCGAAGCCTGGGTGCTGGAAGAGCAGGTGCTTAAGCCAGAACTGGGCGACGCTACTTTAAAGCACCTTGATTTCATGCACGACCATGAAAAAGCCGTGGAACAGACCAAAAGCGGTGAACTGCAAATGGTCTTCCTGTTAAAGCCTTTCCCGCTAGACGCATTCGAGAGCATCGTAGGCGGAGGGCAGCGTCTGCCGCGAAAGTCCACTTTCTTCTACCCCAAGTTGCCTACCGGTCTAGTGATTAACCGAATCGACGGTGAACTATAGAAAGAGCTAGATGGCTGTTAGGTCTCCATCCATCCGTTGCCGGAACCGGTCGGTGATAGCCTGTTCGGCCTGGCGGCTGTTGGCAGCGATGAACCCTTCTAATTGGCGGATCTGCTCCTGAGCCTCTTCTATGGAGGAAGCTCCCAATAGCCCGTTCTTTTTGAGGCTGGACAGCTTGGACCGCGCCTCATCCACCCGCTTCAGTAATTGGAGGGCCTCCAATTCTTGGGTGGCGGTATCTTTTATCGCCAGCAGCCTACGTCGGTTAGCCACGGCGTCTTCAAGTCGCTCTTCAATCTCACCCATGGCGGTCAAGGAAAGTTCAAGGGAGGTCTGACCGTATACAACCTGCCTGGGCAGGCGGCGCAATTGGGTCTGGGATTGATTTATCTGGGCGTCCAGTTGCTCTTCTTTGGCACGCATCTCGGCGATACCCAATCTGAGTGTAGCCATCACCTGTTCCAGTTGGGAAATAGCCACTTAAACACCCCCCATCATTAGCCATAAAACGTAACGTCGGAGCTGCGGTTACTTTAGCTCGGCGAAAATATTACTCCGTTTAATTATCTTATCTCGCCAAGCTTATTCATACGTAAACTAGCTCCGTTCGGCGTTAAAACTTGAAGCCCACTTCAGGCAAGACCACCTTCAGGGCGTCCATGACCTGAGTGATGTCGTCTTTCTCAACGGCGCCTAAATGGCCTATGCGGAATATGTCTGAACTCATACGCCCCTGTCCACCGGCCAACACCACATTGTGCTCGGTGCGCATTTTGCCCATCAATGCTTTATGGTCAACACCTTCGGGCACCTTGATGGCGGTCACGGTATTCGAAGCGTATGCCTCGTCAGAGACCAGAAGTTCCAAGCCCAGAGCCCTTACTCCGTCACGGGTGAACTGGCCGATAGTGTCGTGGCGGCCGAAAACGTTCTCCATACCCTCTTCCAGCAAAACATCCAGGGCTCTGCTGAGCCCGTACATGGCCGACAAGTTGGGAGTGAACGGGGTTTGGCCTGTCGCTAAGTATTGCTTGGCCATGGCTAGGTCGAAATAGAACCGGGGCATTTTGGCGGTCTGCTGGGCTTCCCAGGCGGCCTCGCTGACGCTAATGAACGAGAGGCCGGGCGGAATCATGAACCCCTTTTGGGAGGCTGTGCCGACCATGTCACAGTCCCAAGCGTCCACCGGCAAAGGGATGCAGCCCAGACTCGAGACTGCATCGACCAGAAACAACTTATCGAATTCACCCTTCACGACCTTGGCTATCTCTTCCACCGGATGGGTGACGCCGGTAGATGTCTCGTTGTGGGTGACGAGCACGGCCTTCACAGTGGGGTCATCTTGCAACGCCTTACGGATATCGCCCGGGGCGATGGGACCGCCCCATTCGAAGTCCATGCGCTTCACATCGGCGCCGTAAGCTTCAACCATATCCACGAACCGGTCGCCAAAGGCCCCTGCCGTAGCTGCTATGACCCGATCTCCTGGTGATAGCGTGTTTACTATGGCCGCCTCCAGAGAGCCAGTGCCGGAAGCCGTCAGGATGAACAGGTCGTTCTTGGTCATAAAAACCTGTTTCAATTGTTCGGTCGTCTTGTGAATCATCTCGTCGAACTCAGGTCCCCGATGATT
>CAJWGH010000136.1 GCA_913031095.1 uncultured Chloroflexota bacterium
CGGCTTCATGGTCCGATCTGAAGTAGATTCTGTGGTCAAAAATATGACTCTTACCAATGGTCTGGTATGGAGTATCCCTATCGTTTTCGACGTTACTCATGAAACGATGTCGGAAGCAGGGTTGGCACAAGGCGATTCCGTCTTACTAACCTATCAAGATGAGGCATTGGCAGTTCTGAGGATAATCGAGACCTTCTCCTATGACCGGGAGTTCATGGCTCGGAACATCTACGGAACTACCAACTTAGACCACCCTGGAGTATCCCGAACCCTGGGGATGGCGGACATCTTCCTAGGTGGTCCGATTACTCTAGTGAACCCCCCTGTGATTAACCCTCCATTCGACCGCTTTTGGAAGACGCCTCGTCAGCTGAGGGGCCGCTTATCTGAACTGGGATGGAACACAGCGGTAGCCCACCAAACGCGTAACGTTCCCCATGTCGGCCATGAGTGGATGATGAAAGGAGCTTTGCTGTCGTCGGAAGCCGATGGAATTCTTGTCAGTGCTGTGATTGGAGAAAAAAAGCTGGGCGATTATATTGATGAAGCTATCGTCTTAGCGCATTGTAGACTCAGAGAGTCCGGTTTCTTCTTACCTGAGATTCATGAGACGTCCACCTTGATGTGGGATATGCGGTACGCAGGTCCGAGGGAAGCGGTGTTCCACGCAATAGTGCGTAAGAACTTAGGTTGTAGTCACCATATGTTCGGCAGGGACCATGCCGGTGTGGGGACTTACTACGATACCTATGCGGCTCATCAGGTTTTCGAGAGCTTGCCGGACCTGGGAATCAAATCTGTACTCACATTGGAGTGGTGGTACTGCCCGGTATGTCAAAGTGTCGCGTATGAAGGCCACTGCGGCCACCGTGATCAGAAACAAGACCTGGCGGGGACGGTCATCCGTAAGATTATCGAAGGTGGGCAAGAGCCAGCCTCGACTACATTGAGGTTCGAGATATTGGAAACCGTTCGAGAATGCGCTGATAAATACAATGGTGGCTCTGCATTTGTCACCCGAGAATATTTGGAAAAACGGGCACCAGTATTTTCCTTGGAGGTGCTAGAATCTTGTACCTGTAGCGATCATCAAACAGTGTGATATTAAAACCCCCGCTATCTGACAAGCGGGGGTTTTTTATAAGGACTTAAAGTCAATTCGAAAGACAAGATAGGAGGAAAGAGATGCCGACCTACGTCGACCCTAACGCATGCAACGCTTGCCAAGATGAACATCAAGGCCCGCTCTGCGTGTACATCTGCCCTAACGATCTGATGGTTTTGGACGAAACCACCAACAAAGGTTTCAATCAGGAACCAGAAATGTGTTCGGAGTGTTACGCCTGCGTCAAATTGTGCCCGCAAGAAGCTCTTCACGTCCGCGGGTATGCCGACTTTGTTCCTATGGGCGCCTCAGTGCAGCCGCACCGGACCGAGGACGGCCTGCGCTGGGACGTGCGGTTCAGAGATGGGAGGACATTCGAGTTCACCTACCAGTCGCGTACCAAACCTGCGGGCTCTGTGGTCCTATGGGAAGGATTTACGGAAGACCCGCATACCGAGCTTAGGAGCCAGTGTTTGGCAGGCGATTCCTTATGGCTTGGCGTTGATATCTTACCCACGCCCAAATAGGCAACTCAACAGGAATAACTGATTAAAATTGAAGAGGGTTGTTTTGACACTTCCTACAACAGAAACTATAGATTGCGACATCTTGATTATCGGCGGAGGTATGTCTGGCTGCGGAGCGGCGTTCGAGTCTAAATACTGGAGCGGCGATCTTAAAGTAGTCATGGTGGAAAAGGCTGCCATCGAACGAAGCGGCGCCACGGGTGAGGGATTGTCCGCCATCAACTGTTACATGGGCCAGCGCTACGGCTGGAACACGCCAGAAGACTACACAAATTATGTTGTGAACGACATGATGGGCCTCGCCAGGGAAGACCTGGTTTACGACGTTGGGCGTCATGTCGACAACTCTGTCCATCTTCTAGAGGAATGGGGACTGCCTATCTGGAAGAAAGAAAATGGTGAGTACGAACGCATCGGCAGGTGGCAGATCCCCATCCACGGCGAGTCAATAAAGCCTGTTGCTGCCGAGCCGGCGAGAAAGGCCATCGGGCCCGAGAACCTATATGAAAGAGTCGCCATTACCCACCTATTGACCGACGCCGACGACCCGCAGAAAATCGCGGGCGCAGTCGGATTCGCGGTGAGGGAAAACAAGTTCTACGTCTTCCGAGCCAAGGCAGTCATCATCACCTGCGGTGGTGCCTCTAACGTGTTTCGCCCCCGTTCTGTGGGGGAGGGGATGGGACGCGTCTGGTACTCGGTGTTCGCTACCGGGGCGGCCTACGGTCTTATGATTCCGATCGGGACTGAAATGACGCAGATGGAGCACCGGTTCGTGCCCACCCGGTTTAAAGACGGGTACGGGCCTGTGGGTATGTGGTTCCAATATTTCCATGCCCAGGTACTGAACGCAAAAGGCGAAGACTATACCGTGACCCGTGCCGACGAATTAAAGAAATACGAGCCCTATGGGTCCGCCATTCCCACGCCCACCCCCCTCCGTAACCACCAGATGTTCCTTGACATCAAAGATGGTCTTGGTCCTATGTATATGCGGACGGATGTGGCGATGCAGAAGTTAGCTGAAGGTGACCCTGCCAAAATGGACAAGGTCCGTGACGAAGCCTGGGAGGATTTCCTCGACATGACCATTTCCCAGGCGTTAACTTGGGCAGCCCAAAACATAGCTCCAGAGGACACGCCCACTGAAGTTGTGCTGGCTGAGCCATATATCATGGGTTCCCATTCTGGAGAGGCGGGCGCATGGGTCAGTGGCCCAGAAGATATAGCAACCGGCGATTATTTCTGGGGCTACAACCGTATGACGACGATCAAAGGCCTGTTCGCCGCTGGTGATGGTGTGGGCGCCACGCCACATAAATTCTCATCTGGTTCATTCACAGAGGGCCGCATCGCCGCCAAGTCCGCCGTTGGTTACGTTTCGGACAACCCTGAGACTCCTTCTGTGAGCGACGCAAATGTCCGCGGCATTCAGGAGGCCGTTTGGGCACCTCTGGAGACCTTCGAGAAGCACAAGGGCGCCAGTTCTTCAGAAGATATCAACCCGAACTATATGACGCCGAAACAAGGATTGGTCCGCCTCCAAAAGATCATGGATGAATACGCTGGTGGCGCGTCTACGGGGTACACTACAAATGAGCCAACCCTGAAAAGGGGGATAGAGTTGATTGAGATGTTCAGAGAGGATCTAGCCCACCTAGGCGCTCGAAACCGGCATGAATTGATGCGGTGCTGGGAATTGGTCCATCGGACATGGGTCGGCGAGTCACACCTGAGACATTTGCTGCACCGCGAAGAGACCCGGTGGCCAGGTTACTACTACCGGTCTGACTTCCCAGATCTCGACGACCGCAATTGGAGAGTTTTTGTCAACTCTAAGTTTGATAAAGCCAACAACAAGTGGAATCTGACGACCCGACCCTACAAAAACATCATTACCTCGATATGATGGCGCCTCTAAGGCTCCGTGCCGTCGACTTCGCAAGCAATAGGCGATATAGAGCCCGTCACGGCTTTGGGCTGTGTCAGCTCTTATGATTGCCCAAGGAGTACAACCCAGAGTGATCATGGAAACTCTTGGGCACAGCATGATAGCGGCGATTATAGTGAACAGATATGGTCATGTGATTCAGAAAGTACGACGGGAAGCAGCTGGGAAGGCAGGAGAACTGCTGCCCGGTTAAAGCTTCTGCATGGTTGCTTTCAAAACGGTCAATAGGACAAAAATAAAGCCCTCTACCATCATGGTGAGGGCTTTTATCTGGTCGAAATCAGGAGATTTCGTGCCTATATATGGTTTGGCGGGAGTGCGAGAGAGTCGAACCCACCTACCCCGCTCGTCACGAGGCATAACGGATTTGAAGCGCGTTGCTATCCGGACCAGGGCGACCCTCTAGCCCGGCCAATTTGGCAAATCATGTACGGCTTATACCATTACGTCCGTCTTGCCCGTGCAAGTAGTTATAAGTTCAGCCGCTATTTCAACCACCTTATGACAGGCGAGTCTTGCGCCGGCACCGGCCAATCCACTACCTTCCAGGGTATGTTCCATTATCAATCGACTACGTTAGAACCCGTGAGTTTCCATTACCGATTCAGTCGGGGTGACCGGGTGCAGATTATCTCCGGCAAGCACAAGGGCGAAACCGGCATCGTGGACGCGAATGTGTTCCAGCGGAGCGTCGATTTCCCTAACGACCATCTTCCCTGCCATCACGTGT
>CAJWGH010000137.1 GCA_913031095.1 uncultured Chloroflexota bacterium
ATCTCTAGACAAAGAAACCAGAGAAAAAACACTGAAAGAGTTGGAGACCATGAGATCTGACGGAGCCACCTACGACGATATGGTTGCAATCTCTCCAGGAAGCCGTCGCCGCGAGCACCATGGGAACCTCTATTACCGGATCTACTACACCAAAGACGCACCCATAGGGGTCGGCTGCCTCAGCGACCCGCTCCGCCGCCGCCTCTTAGACACGTTAGGCCTTACAGACGACGGGTTGGAGCCGGACTGGGACCCATACAAACCCGAGTCCAGGGCCTATAGCCAAGCTTTGGAGAAGCGGGCGGAGGAATTGATCGCCGAGAAATCCAGTGAGGAGTGGCTTTGCATCTTCGAGGAGCGGGCCATCCCGGCTGGCCCGGTGCGCTTCATCGAGGAGCTATTCGAAGACCCTCAGGTCGTTGCCAACGGCTTGGTAACCGAGGTCGAACATTCCCAGGAAGGGAAAGTCAAAATGGTAGGCCCCATGGCCCACTTCTTGGGCACTGTGCCCGATCCTCCTCAAGCATCACCCGCCCTGGGGCAGCACGTATCCGAAATTCTGGAAGGTTTAGGCTTCACCCAACAGCAGGTTGGTGCTTGGCATGAAGATGGTGTGATTAGCTAGCTAGATGCTGACCGCTTTCAGCAGATAAAAGAGAAGGCCACGGCACTGCCGTGGCCTTCTCTTTGTCCCGATATTGATCCTGGGTTTTTGTTTAGAGTTCACCCAAGAAGGCGGTTACGGCGGCGTTGAACTCGTCAGGTTTCTCCATCTGAGGGCTATGACCGCAGTTGTCGATGGCTTTCAATGTGGCGTTGGGAAGCAGCTTTGAGTACATCTCTCCGCATTCTACGGGAATGATGGCATCTTGTTTGCCCCAGACAACCAAAGACGGTGTTTTCACTCCGCCCAGGAAATGAGGCAGACTGGGATTGTGGAGGTACGGCCGCCAGCAGAGCCTGGACAGCATCTCCATGTTAGCGTGCATGGTTGCCGCACCTTCAGCGTCCGGGTCGGCGGATATGACGTCGTAATTTGGTACTTGTGAGGGGTCGTGGAATCCCAGCTTCAGCCTTGTCTCTCCGGAGACCATGAAGACCTCAGCGATTTCGCCTTTCTCGGGGCGGACACCGGCGGCGTCGATTAGGACCAATCCTTTGATGTTGTGGTGGTCCATGGACGCCATCTCGGCGGCGATCCAGCCACCGACCGAGTGTCCAACTAGAACGTATTCGCCCAGACCCAGCTCAGCTACCAAGTCTTTGTAGAAATGGGCCACGTCGTTAATGGTGTAGAGCCAACCGGGGCGCTCGGTCCCGAAGAAGCCGGGGTGGGAAGGTGCGTATACTGTAAACCGCTCTGATAATGCACTGTTGGTGGGGTCGAATGTGCCGAAACCGCCTCCTCCGTGGAGGAATAGCAAGGCTGGCCCCGACCCACCTTTGTGCATCTCAACTTTGTGCCCAGAAACCGTTACCGTCGTTGGGTTCGCGGTTTTCGCTAGAGTCATGAATCGTCCCTCTTCTTAGCCGATTTTAATGCAAGGTGTTTGTATCGGAATGTCATATAAAGGGACCAGCCTATTATCCGAGGCTGGCGCTCGGCACAACGATTTTGTTACAAAAGGAGGATGATGTCAAGTTGCCTAAGCGAGAGTGTCGATTGAGGGCATCATGTTTGAACCTACGCACTCCTTGACACGATTCTAGACCGTCAATACCATACATTCAGCGGTCGTCCGTTAGCGATGGCCTGCTACAAAAACTCTGTTGGGGATTAGTCCAGTGGTAGGACGCCTGACTCTGGATCAGGAAGCGGAGGTTCGACCCCTCCATCCCCAGCCATTCTTCAGCCTTAGTCCTCTACCCATCACGGCGACTCTAAATCACCTTCCTAGTATAGAACACGCAAATCTTCAACTCTACAATGCCCTTCCAATCTCACGTCTAATCGATTGGATGCAAGAGTGAAGGTTCTTGCCAGGGAGTCATTTGGTCCCGCCGGCCTCGTTTAGGGTCCGTCTGACCACTTGTGGGGTAGACTCGCTAGCCTGCCAAACCCAAGCTCGTCACACAGTGACTCATAGCCTGCTCGGTTAACACCCTGCCATTCCAAAGCCGCTGGCGATGCGTCCAAAGGGACGTCTGTTCGTAGGGTTGTTAGGTTTTTGTACAACATAGCTTCACTGATATGGGCGTTCAGGCTCTCAGCGGCAGATGCGGCCCCCCTCACCTTCACTTCCCAAGTGGCGGCGTCTTTCGGGATGTCTTCGATCCGCCCGTAATGCGCCAGAATCTGGGCTGATGTCTTGGCGCCCCATTTGGGGATGCCAGGAATACCGTCCGCTGCGTCTCCAGTCAGAGCCAGCAGATCCGGAATGGAAGTTGGCGCAACACCGAATTTTTCGACTACGCCCGATTCACCCGTTATCGTTTCCCTGCGGCGGTCATAGCAGACCACCGAATCACCTCTGACCATCTGGGCCAAGTCTTTGTCGGGAGAGCAGATGAGGACTTGCTCCACCTCGGTAAGTCCGCTGCAGTAACTGGCGGCCGTTGCTAAGGCGTCATCAGCCTCATATTCAGTCATCGGCCATATCTGGATGCCTAACGACACCACGGCTCGTTCAGCAAGATCGAACTGGGCTAGCAGGTCTTCCGGTGTGCCTTTGCCGGTCTTGTAGCCGTCGTAGAGGCCGTTCCGGAACGACTCGACCACATGGTCGAAGGCGCAGGCGATGTGGGTCACTTTGTCTTCTCGCAGCAAGTAAAGGAGACTCTGGATGATTCCGCGTACCGCGCCTACTTCCCGTCCATCGGGCGCTGGGATAGGCGGAAGGGCGAAATAAGACCGGAACAACTCATATGTGCCGTCCACCAGATGGACCTTCATATCGCCTCTTCATTAAGTCTCGACAAGTATCGACCCAAACTAGTCACTTGGTGAAATAGACGTACCGGTACTTCGGAATCACAAGTGGGAATAGGAAGTAGTCGTTCACATTGGGTTTTATCAGGACCGAGCCGCCATTGGAGTGCCAGAGAGGCACCCAGGGCGCGTCGTTTACGATCATCTCTTCTGCCCGGTGGTAAAGCTCGAACCTGGCAGTTTCGTCGAGTTCGGTCCTCGCCTGCTCCAACAAGATGTCCACCTGGCTGTTGGTGTATTCCGATTGATTGTTGTTGCTCTTGCTATGGAATAGAACGTCTAGGAAATTCTCTGGGTCCGGATAGTCTGCGATCCAACCGAGGCCACCAAACATTTGGAACCGGTTGCGGTGCAAGTCTTGCAGGAATATCGCCCACTCCGTTTGTAAGATAGAGATCTCCAGTCCCAGGGTTTTTTCCCACATGGCCAACATGGCTTCTATAGAAGGGCTGACAGTAGCGCCGAAACTGCCTGGCAAAGTTAGAGTGATCCGAGGAAGAGTTTCAAGATCACCGTATTTTGATTCACTGATCAATTGCCGGGCTTTCTCCGGATCATAGCTGTATCCCTCAAGATTGGGGTTGTAGCCGGGGAATCCCGGCGGCAAGATACCGGCTGCGGGCACCACCAAGTCCTCGAGCAAAGTGCTGGCCAACGACTGCCGGTCGATAGCGTAATTTAAGGCCTGTCTAACCTTTACGTCGTCAAAAGGTGGCTCACTGGTATTCATCCCGAAGTAGTCGACGTCGAATTGGGGGGGCGCAGTTACGACCTCTCTGCTCAACTTGTTCGATGGGTCTAAGACGCCTTCCAACAGAGTCAACGGGATGCCGGTGATGTGCAGTTCATCATTCTCGTACATCAGCATGCCGTTGCCACCGCTGATCAGAAATTCGACCTCTTCCACCATGGCTGGACCTAGGTGGTAGTCGTCGAACCTTTGGAGGCGGAGCAATTCGCCTGGATTGTACTCGGCCAGTTTGAAAGGGCCGGTGCCGTTCGGCTCAAAGATCCAGTTCTTGCCAGATCCCACGTTTGCCTGGTCCAGAACGAAACTCACGGGATAGGTCAGTTTTGATAAAAAATATGCCTTGGGTGCATCTGTGGTGATGGTTACGGTCCGGTCATCGATGACCTGAACACCGGCGATCTCTGTGGACGCACCGTTGAGCTTCTGCTCCGCGCCGATGATGTCGTTGAGGAATACGCTGGCGTTAAAAGCCTCGGTCTGAGGGTCGGTGGCCCGCTCTAGTGACCATTTTACGTCATTAGCGGTAACTGTTTTGCCGTCGTGGAACTTGGCGTTTGGGTTGAGCCGGAAGGTGGTAGTTTTTCCGTCTGGACTAACGTTCCATGTCTCGGCCAAGTC
>CAJWGH010000138.1 GCA_913031095.1 uncultured Chloroflexota bacterium
ATGCTATGCGCTAGGAAACCTAAGATTTTCCTCGGCGTTTCCTAGGTTGGCTCAGAATGGTATTACAGGCTGCCAAACAGCAGAAAATGCACCCTTAATCTTGGCTAATCCCACCGCCCCAAGACTAACCGTGTGGCCTTTCAACCGGCACGCCAACATCTCCAACCTCGCGTTCATCTTTAACTATCCTTATTGAACTCTCCACATTTCGGCTCGGTATGCCGCTGCGATTCCTATATGCGATAATGCCATCTGCTAAAGAAGAACCCAAGCACGGCTATTTCCTAACATAGGAGCATGCCCAGATGAGATACGACTACATAATCGTCGGCGCTGGTTCGGCTGGGTGCGTCATCGCCAGCAGGTTATCAGACGACCCAAAAAAATCCATACTGCTGTTGGAGGCCGGCCCGGACTATCCCGACTTTGAGCAATACCCCGACGACCTCAAATTTGGGTACAACCAGACCGCTTCAGCGGTGGACGCGCCTCACAACTGGTCATTCCAGGGCAATACTACGCCAGAGCAATCCACGCCCATGCCAGTTCCGAGAGGACGGGTCGTTGGCGGTTCAAGCGCCATAAATGGTCAAGTGCTGCTGCGCGGGGTCCCCGAGGACTACGATGCCTGGGCCGCCATGGGCAACGATCAATGGGGATTCACCGATGTACTGCCCTACCTCCGTAAGTTGGAAACCGACACCGACATCCACGATGATTTCCATGGCTCGGAAGGTCCAATACCGGTGCGTCGGCACAAACGAGAGACCTGGCTGCCGGCCCAAACCGCCTTCTACTCAGGGTTCCGTGCGCAAGGCCATCCTGACGACCCAGACATGAACCACCCTGAGTCCGGCGGCGTAGGGCCAATCCCAATGAATAACCCCAACGGCATCCGCATGAGCACCGCCCTAACCTATCTGGCTGACTGCCGCCACCGTTTAAACCTGACCATTAAACCCAACGTCACCAGCCACCGGGTGATCTTTGAGGGCGACCGGGCCGTGGGCGTCGACGTGGAGAGCAATGGTGAGCGTTTCGTGGTCGAAGGAGAGGAGATAATCCTGTCTTGCGGCGCTATCGGCTCGCCCCAGCTGCTGATGCTCTCCGGTGTCGGCCCCCCAGAAGTACTTGATGGGCTGAGCATACCAGTGGTCCTGGAAGCGCCGGGTGTGGGGAAGAACCTGAGAGACCATCCCAACGTCCGCGTGCCCATCGAAGTCCAGGACGATTTTCCCCTAAACCCGGAGGATCCTCGCTCTCAGGTAGCACTTCGCTACACGGCCACAGGCTCAGACCTGCGTAATGACATTCAGATAATGGCGTCGTCTTTCTCGTCGCCCATATCCGGTGATCCGCTAGAAGCCGAAGGTATCCGGTTCACCTGTATCCTAGAGTTAGCTTATGGGTCAGGCCACCTTAAGATCATATCCACCGATCCCAACGTACAACCTGAACTTAACTACAACTACTTCCAAGATGACCCTCGTGACCTATCTAGGCTTAATGAGGCCGTCAGGAAATGCGTCAGTGTCCTCGAACATGACGATTACAAGCCCATCGTAAAACGACTGCTTGAACCCCAGCCGGCAGATCTGGAATCCGATGAGACTTTGAACCTCTGGCTCAAACGTAGCGTGACTACCACCCAGCACATTTCCGGAACCTGCAAGATGGGGCCTGACTCAGACCCCATGGCCGTGGTCGACCAGCAAGGGGTTGTCAAAGGCCTGCGAGGGTTGCGTGTGGCTGACGCTTCGATCATGCCAGATTGCATCCGGGCCAACACCAACTGCACCACGATAATGATCGGTGAACGAATCGCCGAATGGATCAAGCAGGGTTAGCAGGAGTAATCATGAGATTCGGCAGCTTCGTTTTTTCGATCAGCGCCGACGAGCAAGGCGACCACGACATGATTGGCCAGACCCTGCGGGAGGTAGAGCTGGCCGAAGAGGTGGGGTTTGACGCAGTGTGGCTCACCGAGCACCACTTCGACGGCGCAGTAGCTTACGCCGACCCTGTGGTATTCGGGGCTGCCGTGGCAGCCCGGACCAAGCGCGTCCTGATCGGGTTTGCGGTTGTAGAGATGGCTTTGCATCACCCGGTCCGCCTGGCTGTACAGACCTCGTTACTCGATAACCTTAGCAGCGGCAGGCTGATAATGGGCACCGGCCGCGGCTCGGCCTACAACGAGTACGAGTACATCGGCTTCGGCACCACTCTGGAGCAGGGACGGGAGATGCTAGAAGAGGCCGAGGATCTTCTCATCAAGGCTTGGACAGGCAAAGATGTGGTTCACAAAGGCCGATTCTGGGACCTTTCGTTCCCAGGGCTCCGGCCGCAACCATACCAGAAACCCCATCCACCCATCGTGCGGGCCTGCATCTCCGAAGAGTCCATGGTGGCCATGGGCCACGCTGGAAGGCCAGTTCTGATCGGCGTTCACGCCATCGATACATTACGCCATCGGTTCGGCCGTTACGTCGAGGCCTTAGGAGAGTCTGGGCTGACCGAAGCGCAAGTGGAAGACACACTGGATAAGACTTGGGCGCAACGGGCGTTGTTCGTCTGCGACAGTGACGACGAAGGCGTGGAGATAGCAGAGGCCGGGCTGGCCCGCTATAAGGCCCACCTGCTGGACGCCAGGGTGAGGTTCAACCCTGGCGGCGCCCCACCACCTCCTCCGGGTACCCCTATTCCAGCCAGCGAGAAGGTGGAACATGCTTTTTTGGCCGGGACCCCCACCACGGTGGCAGGCAAGTTAGAAGAGCTGCGGGACATCGGAGTCCGCAACGTCCTTTTGAACCCTAACGTGGGCCAGATAGCGCCTGACAAAGTAGAAAAATCTTTACGGCTGTTCGGCAAGAACGTCATCCCCAGATTTAAGGAAAACTAGTGGCCGCTCACAGCCCATTCGACCTCACAGGCAAAGTAGCCGTCGTGACCGGCGGCAACGGCGGGCTCGGATTGGGCATCGCCATGGGTCTAGCGGGAGCTGGCGCTAACATAGTGGTGGCCGCTCGCAGCGTCGAGAAAACCGCTCAGGCGCTGGAAAACATCCGGGCCCTGGGGGTTGAAGCCCACGGGGTCACCGTAGACGTTACCCAGGAACCCGCGATCCAACGCATGGTCACCAACACTCTTGACCACATGGGCCGCCTAGACATCCTAGTTAACAACTCCGGAATCGCCGTAAGGGAGCTCCCGGAGAACATGACCGCCACACAGTGGGATTCAGTGATGGATGTAAACCTGAGAGCAGCGTTCCTCGCGTCCCGCGAGGCCTACGCTCAGATGGTCAACGTCGGTGGCGGCAAGATTATAAACGTGGGCTCAATGTATTCCATCTTCGGCAGCGACTGGGGCGCACCCTACGCCGCCAGCAAAGGCGGCATCGTCCAACTGACGAAGAGCCTGGCCGTAGCTTGGGCCAAGGACAACATCCAGATCAACGCCATCCTCCCTGGATGGTTCATGACTGACCTGACCCGTGGCATCCCCGAAGCTGACCCCAACCGCTACGACAACATCAGCCGCCGCATACCAACCGGCCGCTGGGGTGAACCGGCTGAACTGGCTGGCGCCGCCATCTTCCTCTCCAGCTCGGCCTCTGACTACATCACGGGTTCCGTGTTAGCTGTTGATGGCGGGTATTCCTCGACGTGACCCTGGCCCCAGTAATCTCATCTCTGAGGCAAAACCATGACCATCAAACACCCCGAATTCCTGGCCGAGACCGACTGGCTGGCCGCGCATCTGAACGATACCGACATCCGAGTGTTGGACTGCACCGCCTTCAACCGGCCCGATGGTAGTGGCGGTATCCGTGCGGAGAGTGGGCGTGACGCTTGGATAAAAGAACACATCCCTGGCTCGGGTCACGCCGACCTAGTCAACGACCTATCCGACAAAGATTCCCGGTTCCGGTACATGCTGCCGCCGATAGAACAGTTCGCGAGGGCCTTCTCAGGCTACGGTGTAGGAGCAGGCACGCAGGTTGTCTTGTACGATTCCACGTCCGGTTCTTGGGCGACACGCATCTGGTGGATGCTGAGGGCGTTCGGGTTCGACAACGCCAGTGTCCTGAACGGCGGCCTGCACAAATGGAAGCTGGAAGGCAGACCTGTAGATACCGCTCCGTCAGCTTATCCTGCAGCCATCTTCTTGGCCAAACCCAGGGCTGGCCTCATGGCGAACAAAGATGAAGTATTAACCGCTCTAGGCCAGGGATCTACATGCGTACTGAATGCCCTCAGTGAAGAACAACACCTTGGAGCCGGCGGCACCGACTACG
>CAJWGH010000139.1 GCA_913031095.1 uncultured Chloroflexota bacterium
CTTGCCGGGTACGCTTCTTATAAGAAGAAGTCCATCCGTGAACGGCAGGGCCTTCCAATAAATCGCCGCCAGCCTCCGGCATAGAGGATAAGCGCTTCTGCAGAAGTTGGATGCCAATGACCTGTGACCAGTGCGTAAGGTTACTCCAGGATAACCACAGCCTCGACTTCCACGTCCAACCCCGGCTCGGCCAGAGCCGATATCTCTATCAGGGAGTTGGCAGGGTACTGTTCTTGGAAGTGCCTGGCGAATAGCTCTTGCTGTTTCTGGGAGTCCGCCTGGTAATCTGAGATGCTGGTAACGAAGACCGTCAACTTGGCGAAGCTTCCCGGACCTGCGCCTTCGGCCTCCGCCACCCGGACCAGGCGGCCGAGGGTCACATCAAGCTGTTCCATCATGGACTTGCCTTGAGAATCGGTGCCTCGAGCGGTGCACCCTGAAATAAACATCATGTTGCCAGCTTTCACGGCCCGGCTATAGGTAGGGCCTGCAGGCGCGAAATCGTACTGCTTTCGTTCTAAAGACATAGTCCAACTCCTATGGTTCCGTTCTATTTTGCGAACCAGATTCTAATCAGATCCCAAGACTGCGTCACCCTACGGTCTAGTACGACGAACAGGAAGCCATTATAATCCTAGGGTCCCGTCGGGCGGGTGTAGCTCAGTGGTAGAGCTCCAGCCTTCCAAGCTGGCCATGTGGGTTCGATTCCCATCACCCGCTCCACATGTATCGCAAAGGGTCCTGTCCTTACGCGTAAGGACAGGACCCTTATCATTAAAACCACACCGTAAAATCAGTCGGCCAATAAACCTCTGGCTGCCTGCCGAACCTTTTCCCCATCCAGCGCAACCTCGTACTTGCCATCGTCCATCTTCCGGAAAGCGTCCTCGTTGTTGAAATTTTGGAGAAGCTCAGCCAATGCGTCTTCGCGCCTCTCTTCCGGGATCTCAACTGGAGAGTCCGACTCACCCAGGTGACGGTTGATCTCGTAAGCGATGAGTTCTTCCTCTACGTACCGCTGTTGAATCAGGTTAATCTCACCGGTGTGCCGACCCAGATAACAGCCACCGAATTGCATGGACTCGCTGTGACGCCCTTCGAAGTCGCCCTCGCTACGATACTTGGGCTCCAATTCGTTGGCTTCCAGGTAATCCCGAATATCTTGGTCTTCCGGGTCTGGGCTCTCCAGGTTGGAGATCATGATAACCCGGTACATGAACATGTCCGCAGGCTCTACTTTTATGATCAATTGGCTACCTCCAAGATTTCAGCACCTGGGTGTGAGCTAATAAGCATGCGAGGAAAATCGGAGTCACCAGCTAGCAGCCCCAGGAAACGTGGCTTTACTGACCTACCGCTTTCAATACACGATCCACGTGGGCTTCATCTTGCTCCAAGGTCTTGTCATCGATGCCGTTCATGACCTCGATTACCGCATCATTGTAGGGGGTGGGAATGGCCACTTCCCGTCCCTTGGCGGAAACCAGTCCGTTCATCAGATTAATCTCAGAGCGACGGCCTTTATAGACGTCCTGGGCCATGGAAGCTAGCCAGTTGACCCGGCCGCCGTGGGCCGACATATGCCCGTCTAGCTCCTCAAAGACATCGCCCTTGTCAGCGTCAGCCCAAGTTTCAGCGGGCACGCCATTGATGGCTACGACGTTCAATCCCATGGCTAGGCCGACCTTGGCAGCCTCTTTGGCCAAGTTGATACGGATCAACCGTAACCGGGGGTCCTCTGCCATCTGCTGGGAACCCAGGCCGGTGGAAGCGGAAATTCCGTTGCCCATTGAATTCTGGGACAACTTGGCCCATCGCTCGCCCCAAAGGTTGTCCGATGCATACGCAGCGTCGATGTTATCCAACAACCCAGCGACCTTCTCAGAGCGGGGGGTGATGCGTCCATCTTGCTCACCCACTCGGAATACGGTGTGGCCTGAATCCCGCCCGACCGCGCCCCCGCGGGTGACAAGAGCCGGCTCCCACAAAGCAACTTCTATATGGGACGCGATACAACCCAGCTGCCGGGACGGACCGACAATCTCGCCTATGGGGACGTCGTTCCAGCAGTTCTGTAAAGAGATAAAGTAGCCGTCCTCCCGCACATACCGCTTTATAAAGTGGGTGGCCCACTCGGTATCGTAAGACTTGACCGAGATGAAAACAAAATCAAATGGCTCGGATATATTCTGGGCTTCAGTCAGATGGATGGCCTTCACTGGGACGGTGAAGGGCCCTTGGCTACCAGTGACATGGAGGCCTTCCGTGCGCATCTTTTCTACGTGCTCCGGCCACATATCGATAAAGGTCACATCTTCGCCAATCCTGCTCAAGAAGGCGCCGACATAACTACCCAGTGCCCCTGCTCCCATGATGCCGATCTTGTCCGCCATTTCTGTCCTCCCGCGTTGGTTGGCGCTCTACAACGAACCGAGATGCGCGAGCCGCACATTGTATATATGTCCGAGATTCTGTATCTCTTCCATCACGTTTTGAGGCACCGGGTCGTCCAAGCCAATCACCATCATGGCCCGGCCCCTCAAGGCCAGCCTTCCCACTTCCATGAAACTGATATTGATATTGTGAGCACCGGCGATCATTCCCACCGCGCCGATGGAACCGGGCTGGTCTTGATTGTCCACAAACAACATGTAGGGCGTGGTAGGCACTATGTCCAGCCAGTAATCATCGATCTTCACGATGTGGGGTTCGTCTCTAAGCGATGTCCCCGCCAGGGTAATCTTCCCCTCGCTGGTCTCGATGGTCGCGCTGACGATGCTGGAATACTCTGGTGAAGAAGTATTGTGCTGCTCGGTGATGTTGAGACCGCGTTCCCTGGCTAACACCGGAGCGTTGATCAGGTTCACCTGGCCTGTGGTGATGGGCTCCATCAGTCCCGCCAAGACAGCGGCCTGCAGCGACCGGGTGTCGTGCTCTGCAATCTCTCCTTGGTAACCGATAGTTATGCCCAAGAATTGTCCGTCGGCCAGGTGAGTCAACAGCTTGCCCACCACGGTTGCCACTGGAACGTAGGGGGCTAGAACCGTGTGCACTTCAGGAGCAACGAACGGTGCGTTAACTGTGTTACGGGCGGGCTCTCCGTTCAATACCGCCAACACCTGCTCAGATGCCTCGATCGCAACTTCCCGCTGGGCTTCCTCGGTCGAGGCCCCCAGGTGTGGAGTCACTACAACCCTCAGATGCTCAACCAGAGTGGTGTTCTGAGGCGGTTCTTGAGCAAAAACATCCAGGGCAACGCCCCCCAATCGTCCCGAATCCAATCCGTTAATTATCGCCTGTTCATCCACCAACTCGCCCCGGGCCACGTTGATCAGCCGCGCGCCAGGTTTGAGCAGAGCTACTTGTTCAGCCCCTATCATATGCCGTGTGCTGTCGGTCAGCGGTGTATGCAGGGTTATGAAGTCGGCCTCAGCCAGCAGCTCTTCCAAAGAGAGAAGCTCGATGCCCCTTTGCCTGGCGTAATCCGGGGACACGAATGGGTCGAACCCCACCAATCTCATACCAAAGCTCTGAGCGCGCTGAGCAACTTCAGAACCCACCCTGCCTAGACCGCAGATGCCGAGGGTCTTATTGCGGATCTCGACACCCATAAATGCGCTCCGCTTCCATTCGCCAGATTTCAGCGATTGATGGGCCATAGGCACGTTGCGAGAAAGCGCCAGCATCAAAGCCATGGTGTGTTCTGCGGCGGCCACGGTGTTGCCCGTAGGGGCGTTGACTACAGCGATACCAGCACTGGTGGCGGCGTCAAGGTCTATATTGTCAACGCCGATACCCGCACGGCCAACAACTTTCAGTTTCTTCGCGGTATCTATGACTTCTTTGGTCACCTTCGTCTCACTACGGACGACTAGGCCATCGTAATCGCCAATCACAGCCAGGAGTTCCGGCGGCTTCATACCCGTTTTAACGTCAACTTCGGCAAGGGTCTCGAGAAGCGCAACACCTTCCTCGCCAATGGGGTCTGCTACCAGAATTTTGGGCATGGGAATCTTCCTGATAATAGGTGGAGTTTATGCGCAGCCAGGCTCGCCTATCGCTACAATTCAAGCCTGACATAGCAGCTAATAAACTATAGCACAATCAGGGTCGAACGACGGAGCTTTTAGGCTGCTTGACCCAGATGACGGTGCAAGCTAGCATAGGCTCAAGTCAGTGGCTAGAGATTCATTAAAGTTGTAAAATTCACGGAATGCCGAACCCCGAACTAACCATAGCCGCCTCATCGACGTGGCCACCCGATACAGCAACGCCTCTAATAACAAAGACGT
>CAJWGH010000140.1 GCA_913031095.1 uncultured Chloroflexota bacterium
ATGAAGGCACCGGCGGAGGTCTGATGGGGATGGAAAGCCCAACCGGCCCGCCACCAGACATGGCCAAGCTAACAGGCAACTGGAGCAAGGTGGCTGAGGGCCTGGGCGCTTACTCGGAACGGGTTGAAGACCCGGAAGATGTCGGTCCGGCTCTCAAGCGGGCCATCGCCGCCACCGAAAGTGGTCAAGCAGCCTTGGTGGAAGTCATGATTAAACCCATGGCCACGCCAGGGCTGCCCGACGACTGGACGATCTAGAGAAATCCGATATCCGGTCTGAGACCTGGTGGCTGATCGCTTATAGCTTGGAGATTCCATGAAGAGCATCGAGATCGACCGCAGCAAACGATTAAAGGACGATCCTGGGAAAGGCCACAACCGTTGGCATCCGGATGTAACCCCCATCTTAGAAGTGGACCCCGGCGAAGAGGTGTCGTTGGAGACAAGGGACGCTTCTGATGGGCAGATGAACGCCGCCGTCACGGTTTCCGACTTTGACGGGTTCGCCGGAAAAGTGGGACACCCGCTTACCGGCCCGGTTTACATAAAAGGGGCTGAGCCGGGCGACCTGCTGGAGATCGAGTACGTCGACATCATCCCCCAGTCCTACGGCTGGACCCGCAACCGGCCCGGCGCCGGGTTCCTGCGCGACCTGTTTCCGGACCCCTTCGTGGCCCATTGGGATATGAAGGAAGGCTGGGCGACATCCCAAGATTTGCCAGGCGTAAGGATACCCAACGGGTCGTTCATGGGTACCGCTGGAATCGCTCCCTCCAGGGCTCAGTTGGAGGCGTGGACCGCACGGGAGGCCGATCTTGTCCGTCGGGGTGGGATCGCATTTCCCCCCGACGCTGAAGACGCGGTGCCGGAAGGAGCTATCGCCGCTGAAGGACTCCGCACCATCCCGCCCAGGGAAAACTGCGGCAACGTCGACGCCAAGCAGCTTACCAAAGGATCTCGATTGCTGATACCTGTGAACGTGTCAGGTGCGCTATATTCCGCCGGCGATGGCCATTTCGCCCAGGGCGACTCCGAATGTTGCATCACGGCCATCGAGATGGGCGCCACCGCGGTGGTAAAGTTCCATCTACAGAAAGGAGAGGCCGCTCGGAATAACATAATCTTCCCACGGTTCGCCCACCCTGGTTATTTCATCGCCCCGGAATGGGCCGCGCCCCGAAACTTCATCGCAACGATGGGGATGCCCATCCGGGAGGATGGCACCCAAGAAGGGGAGGACCTGACCTTGGCAGCACGTAATGCCTTGATTAATATGATTGACCTGCTGCAAGAACGAGGTTGGACCAAAGAACAAGCCTACGTCATCTGTAGTGTCGCGGTGGACCTTAAGATAAGTAACGTCGTCGATCTGCCGAATGTGACAGTCTCAGCGTTTTTGCCCGAGGACATCTTCCAGGACTAGGGCCTGTTCATATAGTAGGAGAGTTTTGCGGTTCAGATGGCTCCGGGTATGGGTGGCGATAGAAAAATGGTCTTAAACCGAACGAGAGAACACCGCAAGTTTTGAATGGTTGTGTGGGCGTTGGACACTGGCGAAAAGGAAAGGGCCCAGGTCTTCTGCAGAAGACCTGGGCCCTTTCCTTTTCGCCAGTGTTGCCTTTGGGAGTGGATAAAACAGAGGGTTTAGCTGATTCGTTTCACTTCAAGGGTCTCCCCAGGAGCCAGGGCAACTCTCCGTACATTTATACCTAGTTTGAGCAGCCAATAACCTAGAGTGGCTTTACTCACGCCCAATTCTTCAGCGGTCCCGGAAAGACCGACCTCGTTGACTTTCTCAGGCAAGAGGCGCTCTAGGGGCCGTGAGAACTCTTTTTCTACGCGCTGCATCAGTTTGGTCTTTCTAGCCATGCTTCCCTCCGTATCATCCTTCATTAATGCTGGTTTATACTGCTTCCCGAACAATCGGGTTAACAATAGGTTAACAGTCACTTTAACGAACGTCAATAGCTTTTTAAGGAATAATTTAAATTTATTTAAGAAAAGACTAGAACATTAATTTCTGCAGTCCGACCATAATTCTAACAAGAGCGTGCTTATGATTGAGCGTTTTGAAGAGTATTTAAAGACATGTTAGGTATAGAAGCCTGGTTCCTCGATATAATCACTAAAGTCTACGACGCGATGGGTTGGCCGGGTGTCGTGTTTCTTATGGGGGTAGAAAGCGCCGCAATTCCGTTCCCTAGTGAACTGATTATGCCTTTGGCGGGTTGGTTGCTGATTGAAGCGAAAGGGGATTCCGCTTGGATGCTTGCGATGGCAGGGTTTTATGGCGCTTTAGGCAACCTTTTGGGGTCTTGGGTCGCCTACTGGATAAGTTATAAAGGCGGCCGCCCATTGTTAATGAAGTACGGCAAGTATGTTCTGGTTACCCAGCGTGAGGTGGATCAGGCCGAAGCCTGGTTCCAGAAATACGGTGAATTAGCGGTTTTTGCATCTCGTATGCTTCCGGTGGTACGCACGTTTATTAGTGTGCCTGCGGGATTGGCCCGTATGAACTTCTGGAAGTTCAGCTTCTACACTTTCGTGGGATCATATCCCTGGAGTCTTGGATTGGCCTACGGAGGCTTCAAGTTAGGTGAGAATTGGGAGGGTCTGCGTGAAGTCATGCGTCCGTTCGATTTTCCGATCGCTGGGATCATCGCGGTGGCAGTGGCTTGGTTTATCTATCACCGAATCAAAGTTATCAGGAGCGAACATCGAGACTGACCTGGGTCGTTGACACTGCTATATGAGGCCAATAAGCTGGTTGAGACTCGTAAAACGATTCCGTTAAAAAGGCGAGGAAATATGGAGGCACCCACTCTTAGAGACGTCTACCGGGCCAAGAAGACTATCGCACCGTATATGGCTCGTACACCATTACACTATTCCGCAGGCCTCAGCGAGGTACTAGGAGCCGAAGTGTACCTGAAGCACGATGAGTACCTACCTCTAGGCGCCTTCAAAGGCCGCGGCGGAATCAACCTGCTTTCCAGCCTGACTAATGAAGAGAAAGAACATGGCGTCATCACTGCGTCCTCGGGCAACCACGGCCAATCGATCGCTAGCGCCTGCAAGTTATTCGGCGTGAAGGCCATCATTGGACTCCCTGAAGGTGCCAACCCGAACAAAGTAGCGGCCATGAGAGCCTTGGGCGCGGAGATAATTTTTCACGGAGCCGATTTCGATGCCGCCCGGGTTCATTGCGAGGCCTTGGCCAAAGAAGAGGGTTACCGGTTCGTCCATCCGGTAAACGATTCCGTGATAATAGCCGGCGTGGGTACTCAAGCCCTCGAAACCGTGGAAGACCTTCCTGACGTCAAGGTCCTGATGCTCCCTTTGGGGGGCGGATCTGGGGTCGCAGGGGCTTGTATAGTCGCAAAAGGAATCGACCCATCTATAGAAGTACTGGCTGTCCAATCTGAACAGGCGCCTGCGGGCTACATTTCATGGAAGCATGGTGAGATAGTTGAGGCGGAGATGAAGACCATCGCCGAGGGAGTGGCTACAAGGTCCGGATACGCATTGCCGCAACAGATTATGAAGGAGTTATTGGACGATTTCCTTTTGGTGAGTGACTCCGATATTCAGCGGGCCATCGGGACCCTCGTTGATAAAGCCCATACCCTGGCTGAAGGAGCAGGGGCGACAGCTCTAGCTGGTGCAATCAAGTACCCAGAAAAGGTAAAGGGAAAAAAGGTAGCAATAACCATCAGCGGTGGCAATATCACAACTGACCAGCTCAGGCAATCTTTGGAGGTGTACCAGAGCTGAGATATCTGTATTAAATGTAAATCACAACAAGTACACCTAGAGCAGAGGGCCCATCAAACCCTTGAAGGATGGGCCCTTTAATTATGCCCATTTGAAAGGCCATTAATAATTGAAGCAGGATATCTACGGCGATATACTGAGCGAAGGGTCTGAGGATCGCGTTGAACTCGGCGTCCAGCGGCCCGATGACGCCGACCCAGTGGCGGTGATTGGAGGGGCTGCATGTTCGAAAACGTATCCGAGCATCTAGATGAAGCCGTGAGGCTCGCGGAACGGTGCCCCGAGAAATACAAGGTTCCGTGTTTTGAAGCATTGATTCGGGTATTGGCCGAGCCTGATTCCTTGCAGAGGCAGAACGGATCTGGATCCGGGCTTCCACTTGATAGGTCTTCTGGAACTCCCTCATTCACCATGAACGGTTTCCATAAACCCCCAGATTCGACCGTGTCGCAGCAGCAGAGTCACCGCGGGCCCATATTCCTGGACC
>CAJWGH010000141.1 GCA_913031095.1 uncultured Chloroflexota bacterium
TCTGCGCTCACCTTTGGGCCGATGACGCCCAATCGCTGCGAAACCCGATATATGTGAGTATCTATGGCCATGGCAGGCATTCCCAGGGAAAAGCTTAGCACGATTCCAGCCGACTTTGGGCCGATGCCTGGCAACTGTCGTAACCACGCCTTGGCATCTTTGAGTGGCATCTCGCGTAGGAACGATAGATCCAACGATCGGTTCAACTCAAGGATCCGATTTAAGACATCTTTGATGCGGGGAGCCTTGATCTTGGCTAGTCCGCCTGGGGCTATGGCTTTTTCGATTTCAAGGACATCCGCAGAGGCTACGGCATCCAGAGTTGCGAACTGGTCCATCAAGCGGCGGTAGGCACGGCTGGAGTTGATGTCAGACGTGTGTTGAGACAGGATGGTGAAGACCATCTCATCGGTTGGAGGAAGGCGAGGTTCCTGGTCAAAGGGGCCATACTGAGCGGTCATCATCTCGATGGTCCGGGCGATATCGGCCTTACTCTTCGTCCGTGGCCTTCTTTTTTTTACGGTCGTTTTGGGCATGATGTGCAGTTCGATTTTAGCATCCGCTCGTCTCAATTAAAAAACCGGGAGGCTAGCCCCCCGGTTCTTCGATGGTCCTTTTGATGCTTGGAACTTTAGAACAGGTGGCAAGTCAGCGAGTGCCCGGGAGAGATCTCTTTGGTCTCGGGCTTGTCTATGGCGCAACGGTCCATAGCTGCTGGGCAACGTGGGTGAAAATAGCAACCCGGCGGCGGGTTCAACGGTGAAGGAACCTCGCCCTGTAGGATTATCTCTTCTTGTTCCATATCAGGGTGAGAAGGCAACGCCGCCGACATAAGAGCTTTGGTGTAGGGGTGAGACGGATTGACGTAGAGTTCCTGTACCGGTGACAGCTCTACTACCTCGCCCAAGTACATGACCGCGACCCAGGTGCACATGTAGCGCACTGTGGCCAGGTCGTGGGCGATGAGCATGTAGGCCACGTTGTATTCGGCCTGCAGGTCTTTAAGTAGATTCATGATCTGCGCGCGGATGGATACATCCAACGCTGATACCGGTTCGTCTAGAACGATTACTCTTGGGTTCAACGCCAGCGCGCGGGCGATGGCCAGGCGTTGACGCTGCCCACCGGAGAACTCGTGGGGAAAGAGATTGGAATGGTATTCGTTCAGCCCAACGTCGTTCAGGAGTTTCATGACCCGTTCTTGCTGCTCGGCCCTGGTGATGTCCCAGTTGATAACCATGGGCTCGGCGATGATGTCCTTGACCCGCATGCGTGGGTTGAGTGAACTCCACGGGTCTTGGAATACTGCCTGTACTGAACTGCGGTAAGACTTTCTTACTTCGGAATTGGAATTGTGAACATCTTGGCCTTCGAATAGGATGCTGCCTTCTGTGGGATTCTCAAGCATCAGCATCATCTTGGCAGTGGTGCTTTTGCCGCAGCCAGACTCCCCAACGATGCCAAGGGTCTCACCTGCACGGAGTTCGAAAGATATATCGTCAACGGCCTTGATGTGGCCAGTCACCTTGGAAATTAATAATCCCTTAGTCACCGGGAAGTATTTTTTGAGGTTCTTGGCCTCAAGGATCACCGTACCTGGTTCGTTTACCTGAGGGGTCTGCTCTGCAGTTGTCATTCTGAAGCTCTCCAGCAGGATGATATGTGACCGTCTGACACGGTGATAGAGTCTGGATACTGCTCACGGCATTTGTCCATCACTACCGGGCAACGGTCAGCGAAGGAACAGCCTATTGGCAGGTCATGTAGCGGTGGGGGTTGGCCCTCTATGGAGAATAATCGTTCGACATCCTGGTCCATCTTTGGAACTGAGGCTAGTAGCGCTTCAGTATACGGATGAGACGGGTTGTTGAATATGTCCCGTACGCTGCCGTGTTCTACGATACGGCCGGCGTACATAACTGCGACCCGGTCACACATCTTGGCCACGATACCGAAGTCGTGAGTGATGAAGATGAGGGACAGATCAGAGTCTTTCTGAATGTCCTTCAGGAGTTTCAGGTATTGGGCCTGAATCGTCACATCCAGAGACGTGGTAGGCTCATCGGCGATGAGCACCTGGGGTTGACAGGAGATTCCGATGGCTCCCACGACCCTCTGGCGCATGCCTCCGCTCATCTGATGGGGGTAGTCCTTAACTCGGGATTCGGCGGCAGGGATGTTTACTTTTCGCAGAACATCGAGCGCTCCCTGCACGACCGAGCGTTTAGGAATGTCCTGGTGAATCTTTATGGCCTCTTCGACCTGGTCTCCTATCGAGAAAACCGGGTTCAGCGAGGTCATTGGATCCTGAATGATGAGGGCGATTTTACTGCCCCTGATTTGGGCCATCTCTTGCTCCGAGACCTGGACAAGGTCTTCCCCGTCCAGGGTTATGGAACCGGAAACGATGCGCCCCGGGGGTATCGGAATCAACCGCATCAACGAGAGCATGGTCACGGACTTTCCGCATCCGGACTCACCGACGATTCCAAGAGTTTCCCCTTTGCGCAAATCAAAGGATATCCCGTCAACGGCTTTCACCGTTCCCCAACGAGTGGTGAAATACGTTCTTAGATCCTCTACCGTCAAGACGGTCTCTGTGTTTATTCTGGAATCTGTGACCATTGAATCTACATGTCTCCCAATATGCCGGATAATTTTAATTTCAGATACATACCTATAGGAGGTTCGGTCACTCTAGTTGGCGCAACCGCGGATCCAGCGTATCTCGGAGCCAGTCACCAAACAGGTTGAGCGACATGACCGTCAGCATGATGGCGACACCAGGGAAGGTGGATATCCACCAAACGCCACCAGCGAGCTTGTCACGACCGTCTGAGACCATCGAGCCCCAGGCGGGCGTGGGAGGCGGGACTCCGGCTCCCAAGAAGCTTAGGGTCGACTCCAACAGAATCACAATCCCGACCTGGAGCGTCGCTACCACGATCAATGTATTGATCGTTCCTGGGAATATGTGTATGAACAGGATCCGGGCAGTGGAGGCCCCGGATACCTTGGCGAGGGACACATAGTCCATGTGCTTTAGCTGCAATACTTCGCCGCGAACCTGCCGGGCGAATCGTGGCCAGATGAAAAGACAGAGTACTGTGACAATAATCCATAGTGATTGACCCAGTGTTATCACCAACACAAGGGCGATCAGGATTAACGGAATGGCTAACTTGATATCGACAAGGCGCATCAAGAACTCGTCGATAAAGCCGCCGTACCAACCTGCTGCCAGGCCCATCACAATACCGATAGAGCCTCCGACCGCTAAGGTTATCACGGACACTATCAGTGAGATCCGGGCGCCATAAATCACCCGTGAGAGAACGTCACGGCCCAGATGATCCGTCCCCAGCAGGAACTTGGTGCTTCCTTTGGGTTTCGTGAAGATCTCAATCTGGTCGCCTACCTGTGCGGTAGGAACGATCTGTTGCGCGTCTTTCAACGTGACGCTGGTCTTCCGCTCGCTGATTGACAAGCGCTCAACGACGTTCTTTACTGATTTTTCGCCGCTACCCCAAACTGGTGGTAGATTGCGCTCCCTGAGTTCTCCTTTTTCGGGATCATGAGGTGAGATCAAGGGCGCGAATATCCCTGCGAAGACGACCAGGCTGAGTAAAAGGACTGGGATCACTGGCAAGCGTCTGAGCTGTCGGTAGATACCGGCCGCTCTGGCCCGTCGCGTAGGTGGCGCAATGACAATACCGCTGAGATCTGCTGCCATTTTCTGCTCCTGCTCCTAAGCGTACCGGATTCGTGGGTCTACGTAAGCGTAGAGCACGTCCACGACGAATGCTGCTGTTACATATAGCAACGTGAAGGTGATGACAACTCCCTGAAGCAACGGGTAATCGAAGCCGAATAGCGCATCAATAGCCAGTCTTCCAAGACCTGGCCAGGCGAACACGGTTTCAACTACCAATGACCCCGTCACCAAAGCACCTAAGGTTACCCCGGCAAAGGTTAGGGGCGGGATGAGAGCGTTCCGGAAAGCATGCTTCAGGATGATGGTCCTGGAGTTAACGCCCTTGGCCCGCGCCAGCTTGATGTACTCTGAGTCCAACACGTCCAGCATAGCTGACCGGACCAGCCGTAGGTTTGCGGCGGCGTAATACCATCCTAAGGTCACGGCTGGAAGGATGATGCTGTTCCAGTCTTGTTTCCCGTAGGGCGGGAGAATGCCCAAATTGACCGCGAAGAAGAACATCAACATGATGCCCAACCAGAACGGCGGAGC
>CAJWGH010000142.1 GCA_913031095.1 uncultured Chloroflexota bacterium
TTCTGGCTGGACAGGGGCGCAACATCGTTTGAAGGGTCTATCCCATCGCCCACGGTCAGTTTGCTGGTCCGGTCAATAAGCTCGGCCATGAACTGGTCGTAGACCTGGTCTTCCACGATAACTCGGCTGGTGGCGGTGCAACGTTGCCCGGTGGAGCCGAAGGCGCCAGACACGATGCCACCCATAGCTTTGTCCATATCGGCGTCGGCCAGGACGATAACGGCGTTCTTACCACCCATCTCGGCTTGAACCTTCTTTAGTCTCTTCGCGCTGTTGAAGTAAAGCTCAGTGCCGATCTCTGTGGAACCAGTGAAGGAGATCCCTTTTACATCGGGGCTCTCCACCAAAGCGTTGCCCACCTGGCCGCCCGGCCCGGTGACCAGGTTCAGCACACCATCAGGCAAACCGGCCTCTTCAAATATCTCAAGCAATTTGACCGCGCTGAGTGGCGTGGCAGAAGCCGGTTTGAAAACCAGGGCATTACCGCAAATAAGCGCGGGAGCGATCTTCCAGGCGGGAATCGCCAATGGGAAGTTCCAAGGTGTGATTATTCCAACCACACCCAATGGGCGGCGGACAGTGTAAGCCACGGTATTCGGCAGTTCAGAAGGGGTTGTGTGGCCAAACATGCGGCGGCCCTCACCCGCAGCGTACTCCATGATGTTCATGGCCCGTTTAACCTCACCCTGTGCGTCGGCAATAGGTTTGCCCTCTTCAATGGTGATGGTTTGGGCCATCTCGTCAGCACGGCGGCCCAAGATCTCCAAGGCCTTGTAGATGACATTAGAGCGGGCGGGCGCAGGAGTGTTAGCCCAAACAACTAGGCCGTCTTTGGCGGCAGCGACAGCCTTCAGTGCGTCCTCGGCGCCGGAAGTCTGAAACTCGCCAACCACTTGGCCGGTGCGGGCAGGGTTGTGGACCTGGTAAGTACGACCGGTCACCGAGTCGACCCACTGACCGCCTATAAAGTTCTGGTGTGTAGTGATCTGCGTCGCCGCCATGGCTATCTTCCTCCGGCCGTGCATTAGATAGGTTTGGTTGCCGTGAGTTAGTCGCCGCCCGAATACTCCAAGCCGACACCAATCACTTCAATCTGCATCGACCTTACGTCCGGTGCAGCATCGTCAAAACGCACTCCTAAAGTGACGTTAATCCCCTTATTAATCTCGGGATTGCCTGGAACATCAAACCTGTGATCCAAGTGATCGCCGCGCAGATCCATGTCCATATGCTCGGCGATGCGTGACTCGCCGTCATACACGATAACTTCGTGGACCGTGGCGTGGTCTCGAGTGCGGAAACTGACGTAAGCGCCTTCGATGCGCATAGTTACGCCGTCAACAACGACTGGAGTAGGCAATGGAAAGTGGAGCCAGGTATTTTGTCCCCTGGCACCTTCGATTCGAACGAAGGGACCGGTGGCCCGAACCGAGGTCAACCGGTTGGGATATTCGACCTGCATATTGACGCCGTGCATCCAAAGAGTGCGCTGCGGCATAGATTTACTCCCTTGGAGTCTCAGATAATCATAGGCCGGTCACTCAGGATGTGCTTACCACCCCTGACCAGGCCAAGCTGGCAAAGATTATAGCTTCAATCTCGGAGCGGGTACAGCCGCAATCTGGCCTACCCCGCTACCAACATCTCGTCGGTATTGATCAAAGGGGAGATTAATTTTGGGGTACCGTTTGTGATTAAAACCATGTCTTGCAGATGCCAGTGGCCGATGTGAGGTTCTAAAGCGACCACCATTCCCTCCTCCAAGGTGTGCCTGCCAGCAGGAACCATGTACGGCTCCTGCTGGTGCCACCAAGCGCCAACACCATGGCCAGCGATGTTGATCTTCCCTTCGATTCCAGCATCATTGAAGGCCTTGCTAGCAAAGTGATAGATGTCCGACGCTTTGGTTCCCGGACGGCAGTTATCGATGGTTGCACGGTAGATGTCTCTGTGGATGTTGTACGTACCAACCAGCTCTCTGCTGGGTTCGCCAACCACCACCGTTCGGGACTGGTGGCCCGGGTAGCCATCGAGATAGGAAACGTAGTCATTTCTGATAATGTCACCGGCCTCAAAGGCCATATCGCCTTCTCCACCATAAGCCACATCGTTGCGGCTGGTGTTGAGGATGCCGTGGGCCCAACCGGCGCCCCGTCGTATGCAGCTCTCGATGATACGTGAGTGAATGTCTCGTTCGGTGTCACCAGGCCGCACGGTAGAAAAGACCTCTAGATAGGCCTCATCCAATAGGTTCGCACCCTTCTCCAGCATTTCTACCTCCGCTGAAGTTTTGATCCAACGGACACGGTCCATCATTTCGGTGCAATCCATCAGGTCTGCCTTAGGGAGCTGTGAAACCATCTCCTCCCACTGCAGGGCGCTCAGATAGTCTTTCTCTAAGCCGATCTTTTCGTTCCCAAGGCCCATATCCTTGAGGATATCAGCCGTGCGTACGTACGGTGACTCGGCGTAGCCGTCGTATACCTGAACGTTCTCTATCCAGCCGTCGCGGCGGGCCAGGGGCGCGGCTATATCATTGGCCACTAAGACTGGGTCGCCATGGCGAGGCCAGACCACCAATACACCTCTGGGTGAATCTGGGAAATCTAGGTGGCGGGCCAGGGTTCCAGGGTAGGCAAAACCCGCCAGGTAAGTAAAGTTTTTGCCCGATCGGGCCACTACGGCAGAACACTCGTTTTCGTCCATCAATTGATTCAGCCGTTCAATGTTGGCGATGATCTGATCTGCCATTCATAGCCTCTCGCGTTCGATTGGAAGGAGTCTAGAGCAATTGGCCTAAAGCGGCAACGGCCCAGTTGACGGCTCAACACCATCTCCCTAGAATCCCGCCAGGAACAGTTCAGAGGAAAAGGAAGACCTAACCTTTGGAATGGATTTCACTGGCCCTTCTCAGCGCCGCATTGTTCGGCATCGTTACCACACTGGAAAAACGGCTCATCGACCACCACCTGCCCAACCTGGGCGTGTATTACGCGTCCATCGCCTACTCGCTGCTGATACCGGCCGCGATTGTCTTTTTTGCCACCGGCGGCGTTCCTGACGAAGCAACGAACCTAAACATGGGATGGGCGGCGCTTTCAGGTGGAACTTGGGGCGTCGGGCTAGCGATGGTTTTCTGGGGGTACAAACTGGAAGAGGCATCACGTGCGTCGGCCATCGTACACACCTTCCCAGTGTTCGTGGCAATATTGGCGGTGTTCACGCTGGGTGAAAGCCTGATTTCCGGCCAGTGGGCGGCCATCATCGTCATAGTGGCCGGAGCTTTTGTGATCTCTATCAGGCGCTCGGGTGGGCCAGGCGTTTTTAGTTTCTCCCGCGCTTTCCCCATCTTGATTATCGCCAGCTTGCTTACGGCGTTGTCTCACATATTCGCTAAGGCGGCTCTGGGCGACGGGCTGACCGTCTGGATGACCTACGCCATCCGGGCAACAGCGATGGCCGTAGTCTTTGGTGCCCTGGCCAAGCCAAAAGGGTTTCTTGAGATGCTGGTGGTGGTGCGTAATTGGCGCACTTTGACCTTGATGCTGGCCGCGGATTTCTTAATTGCGCCGGTGGCTTCAATCTCGCTAACAAGGGCGACAGACCTGGGGGCGATATCTTTGGTGGCGGCTTTGGCCGCCACTCGGCCATTCTTCGTGTTCTTGGTAAGCTGTTTATTCAGCATCGAAAAGATCAAACTGCTGAATGAGCCGTTGGAGCGGGGCACCCTGGTGCTGAAGGTGATAGCTCTGGCGATGATCGTGGGCGGAATCTCAGCGCTCTCGTTGTTGTAAGAGGATAGTGCCACCTGAAGTTGCTTATAGGCGGCTGAATAGGTGGTCAGATGTTCTGTTGGAGGTCGCGAAGCATCTAATCATGCATCACAGACGGGGAGGAGATTAACAAGCCTGCCTCCGATGAGATGCAGGACTATTTCCAGAGCACTAACCCCCTAGTCCTGGCCACACTACTCTGTGGTTACGCGAATTTCCAAATGTTACTAACCAGTAACGTAGACCTTTCTTTACAGAGGAAAATTTACATTAAGCCTGATTCGTATCAGTTCAAATTTGAGAGCCAATAGCCAACAGAATGAAAATCTTCAAATCCGGAATCTATTCAATACTATGCGTCCGGTATGCTTCGTAAAGGCGGGATATACCTTCTTTCAACTCCTCGACCTCAAACAGCGTATAGGCAAGCCTGATTTGTCTCGAAAATTTCCC
>CAJWGH010000143.1 GCA_913031095.1 uncultured Chloroflexota bacterium
CATCCGGCCGCCACGCCCAGACTCACCAGTTTCTGTTTGAAGAGGCGCATATCCAGCATCGGGGTCGGGAAGAGGAGTTCCCACCAGACAAATGATACGCCCGCGACGACCGTGGCGGCGGCGCCGGACACTATCAGGCCCGATGTCCATCCTGCCCGGTCTCCATTACCCACAACCAATAAGAATCCCAATAGAGCTAGGCCCGAGAGCACCGCTCCGCCCCAGTCGAACCGCTGTTTGATCTCTCCCGGCGCAGGCGGGGCCGGTTTGCCTAGAGGAAGGACCAGCATCGAAACGGCGATGGTGAAGACCCCCACGGGTACATTGGCGAAAAAGACGGAACGCCACTCGAAGGCGCTGACTAACAAGCCTCCGATGGCTGGCCCCGCGATCGCGCCAGCACCGACGACGCTCAAGTGGGTGCCAAGTGCTTTGCCACGCTCGGTTCCTGGGAATGCGGCGATGGTCATGGCGATTCCGGAACTCTGTACCATGGCAGAGCCCACACCCTGGAAGATCTTGGCAGCTATCAGCGATCCTAAGTTTGGTGACGCCCCAGCCAGCGCTGCCGCAACCACGAAAACGATCATCCCACCGACGTATACCTGCTTGCGGCCGATGATGTCTCCGAGACGCCCCATCGGCAGGATCAGGACGCTGATGGCTAACGCGTAACCGACGACAATCCACTGGACGGTGGGCAGGTCGGAACCAAAATGGCTCTCGATGCTGGGTAGAGCTACTAAGACGCTGCCGTGATCTACAACAGATAGGAAAGTACCTATCGCGATAGTGCTAAACACCCACCACTTGTAGTTGTCGCTGGCTCTGATAGCGGAAATCACTTCCCTAGGTTCCTCCTAAAATCTCCGCTCAATTTATAAGTTTCAATCATCGGGCCTGCCTAACCCTAGGCAAGATCATATAGGATATAGAGCCTAACACCAGACCTGCTATGCCAACCGCCGTCAAGGCTATCACCACGCTTGTGAGGTCAACTAATAACCCCACAGCCAGGCTGGACATGAACACGAATCCCTGGCTGTACAGGTGCAGGCTGGTGATACGGCTGCGCAGATGATCAGGTACCAACGACTGGATCAGGGTACTTGAGGATGTCCGGAATGTGGCTTGAGCCAATGACATCAGTCCGATCAATATCGCAGCTGGGACCAGCCAATGAGAGTGGGCGAACAGAAGGACTGAGATAGAGGCTAGTACTATGGACCACAGGCAGATCATCCCTCGGCTGGTGCCAAATCCTACGGACGCAATGGTCAAAGCTGACACGAGTCCCCCTAGTCCTGTGACCGCTAACAAGATTCCGCCAACGTCGGCACTTCTGTGCAGTACTTCCACGGTGAAAACTGGTAGTACGAACCAGGCGGGGTGCAGCAGTACGTTAGGAATCAAGCCGAGGAGAAGCAGGTTCCAGATCACCCGCTCTTCTTTCCTGACGTACCGGATCCCTTCCATAAAGTTGGATAACGGGGAACCGCCGGATCGTGCCGGGCGGTGCTGGGTGTAAGGGGTCTTCATCGGCAGGAAGGCGAGCACTGTGGCGGCGTAAAGGCTGGCTTCGATGACGAAATTCCAGGAAAATCCAACGGTTATTATCAACACTCCGCCGATGAATGGTCCAATCATTCTGGTGCCGGTGATGGTTAGAGTGTTAGAGGCGTAGGCGTTCACCAAGGCTTCTCGGGGGACAGTGTTTGCGACCAACGTCTGGCGCATGGTTAGAGTCGTCGACCAGCAAACGCCTGAAATTACCACGTATATATAGGCGTGCCACCACTCAACGTGCCCTGAACTCACTATCAAAGCGAAGGCTATAGCGGCGATGGCCATAAATGTCTGGACAACCATCACCAACTTTCGGCGGTCAACCCTGTCCCCTAGGACACCTGCCCAAGGGCCCACGATCAGTGTTGGCAGAGTGGTCATTCCGCCGACCGTTACCACCAGAAGACCGGACGAGGCGAAAGAATCGGTGAGGTCTCGCACTAGCCAACCCACGGAGAGGAGCTGCAACCACTGGGCTGTATTGGCGAAGAAGTTACCGATCCAGAGAAACCGGAAGTCTCTATAAGCCCGCCATGAATCCAATGTCTGTAGACGGCGTTGGCGTTGCGGGACGCCGTGGTCTTGTCCTTGTTTAACGATGATGTTGCTCTTGACGCTTCATATCTGCTTCGGTTAAATTCAGTTCAGACGCCCGCTGAGGGCGTCTGAACTGACCGCCGGATTTGATTAACGAGGTCACATCATGCCCCTATACGAGTATCTCTGTCCCACCTGTGACAATAAATTCGAGCAATTGCAGTCTATGAACTCCACAGGAGCTGATTGCCCTAATTGCGAACAGCCGGCCAAACGCGCGATTTCGGTTTTCGCGTCCATAACTAAAGGCGGCAGCGAGATGCCCACGGCTATGGGTCCCTTGCCTCCTCTGGGCGGCGGCGGTTGCTGTGGCGGCGGATGTGGCTGCGGCCCATAGACTGTTTACCGGACGCAAACACTAGATTTCTTACGAAACAGGGGCAAGTAACACTTGCCCCTGTTTTTTCGGCCAAGGTTGGCAGGTATATTTTTCCCTACCACGAACCATATTACTCCAGGTGGGCACTTATGTGCTCTCTGCGCCGTTCAGAGTCCGCTGCCAACCTGTATACCGGCCGTAGACGTAATAAGCGCTTCCGACCACCGTTAGCATCAGAGCCCCAGAGATGACCCGGATCGACACCCACATGGTGGCGTCGAACCAGAAATCCTGAGGGAAGATGCGGACTAGGTAGTCGGTTCGCGGGTCCAATCGCCAGAGATCGTTGGCAAAACTGAGTTGGTGGAATTTCAGAAATACGCTGTCAAAGCCTACCAACGCTGCGATTCCAAATACCACCATCAATATCAAAGTTAGTCCACCTCCCCAAGTCAGGCGTTTGGCCAGAGCCGGAACGAACCGGGCCTTCTGCCAACCAAAGCCGACAATAATCATGGCCGCCAGATACGCTGCTGAGACCAAAGCCAACACGTACACTCCTCTCACCAGTTGCTTTACATCTTTCATATGAGAGATTTCCCGGTTGTTGAAAAGGTCGCGTTTCTCTCCGAATATGCGAGTTGTTACGACCAGGGGTTCATCGCCGGAATTGATGTAGTGGCGGATGTCGGCGCCCACTTGGCGCAGGTCAGCGTCGGTGATTCCAGAGATGCGCGATATGTAATACTTCTCGAATCCGTCGTTGTATAGGCCGGGACTGTTGAACGCCCAGGAGATGCTGGAAGTGGTCAAAAACAACGGCACGACGACGATGAAAAGGGCCCAAAGCACCCCGCAAACTCGGCCCATTTATTCTCCGTTATCTCCGCTTGTTTGTGCCCAAACTTCGTGCCTACCCGTCAAACCTAACTTAGCACCAGCTGGCTTGTGAATCAACCGGCGCCCCAACTATAATTCGCCCATGCCATCACAAGAGGATTCATTCTCGGACCAACAACTGGGGACCTTTCAGACTCTAGTGGACATCGTGGCACGGTTGCGTGCCCCCGGTGGCTGTCCTTGGGACCGGGAGCAGACCCATTATTCGCTGAAACGTCACCTTCTGGAGGAGTCCTACGAGGTTATCGAGGCCATCGACCAAGGCGACCCTGACATATTATCCGAGGAGTTAGGAGACCTACTCGTGCAGATAGCCTTCCATGCGGATATCGCCAGAGAAGCAGGTGATTTTCATCTTGAAGAAGTCCTGCGCAAGATCAACAACAAGTTGGTGCGGCGCCATCCCCACGTTTTCTCCGATGGGCAAGCCAAAGATGCCAGAGAAGTGGAGCAAAATTGGGAGCAGATCAAGGCCGAGGAACGTAAAGAGAAGGGCGAGATCAAGTCTCCGGTGCAGGGAATCCCAGCCGATCTACCAGCTCTAGCTTATGCCCAGTTGATGCAAGACAGGGTTGGCAAGGCCGGGTTTGAGTGGGACGATTTCTCAGGTGTGCTGGATAAGCTGGTGGAGGAAGCCGCCGAGTTTAAAGCGGCCATCACGCCCGAAGAGAAACAACATGAACTAGGCGACTTACTATTTTCGATGGTCAACCTGACCCGCTGGGCCGGAGCCCACGCTGAGGATGTACTGCGCCAGGCTAACCACCGTTTCAGCAAGCGCTACCTGGGAATGGAAAAACTGGCTGCTGAACGTGGT
>CAJWGH010000144.1 GCA_913031095.1 uncultured Chloroflexota bacterium
GATCCCCCCGGTAATTAGAGGCCACTGGAGGTCCATTCCAGGAAACTCGAGTTCTTGTTGGAGTTGGCGACTAGCCCTATTCTCTTAAATCGATTAACAATCGGAACTAAAACGCCGGTTCCGTCTTAGGCTATAGGGTTTTTCTTTCCGTTGCCTCTCTAAATTCCAATGTGGCTACCTTGAGCACTGCCTCGCGCAGGTTTATAGTCTCTATAGCATGGATAACTTCAGCAGATACACCGTCTCCATCGATTATGACCGCCGCCTATACAAGCAGGATATAGCCGGGTCGATCGCGCACGCCAAGATGCTGGCCAAACAGGGCATCATCTCCCAGAACGACGCCGTCCAGATAACCCAAGGACTGGAAGCGGTCGAAAAGGAAATCAGAGAGGACACGTTCCCCTGGGACCCAGCACTGGAAGACATCCATATGAACATCGAGAGCCGGTTGCATCAACTGATCGGCGCAGCGGCCGGCAGGCTGCACACGGCCCGGTCGCGGAACGACCAAGTCGCCCTTGATCTGCGGCTCTACGCCAAGGAGAGCATCGTCGACCTAGAGCGTGGTCTGAGGGGCGTACAGAAGGCGCTACTCGGACTAGCTGAGAGTCATCAGAACGTGGTTATGCCCGGCTACACCCACCTGCAGCGCGCGCAGCCGGTCCTGTTCGCCCACCACATGCTGGCCTACTTCGAGATGTTCCAACGAGACATCGACAGGTTCAACGACTGCCATCGCCGCACTGACGTCATGCCTTTGGGTAGCGGTGCGCTTGCTGGCGTTGCATACCAGACCGACCGCGAATTCTTGGCCGTGGAATTAGGGTTCAGTCGAATCAGCGCCAACAGCATGGACGCGGTTTCCGATCGGGATTTCGTGGTTGAATTCCTGGCTGCAACCTCGATCTGCATGATGCATTTCTCTCGAATGTCCGAGGAGTTGGTCCTTTGGTCCAGCGGTGAGTTCAGTTTCATCCAGATAGGGGACGACTTCACCACCGGCAGCAGCATCATGCCTCAGAAGCGAAACCCCGACTTCGCGGAGCTCGCCAGGGGCAAGACCGGCCGGGTTTACGGCGATCTCATGGGACTTTTGACCACTCTCAAAGGCCTACCCCTAACCTATAACCGAGACATGCAGGAGGACAAGGAGGGATTTTTCGACGCCGCCGACACCCTCGCGGCCACCTTAGATGTCTTCCAGGCCATGTTGCCCGGCATGAAGCTCAACGAAAAACGTGTGTCCGGATTGGCTGGAGAAAGCCAGATGCTCGCCACCGACCTTGCCGACTATCTAGTGGCCAAGGGCATGCCCTTCCGCGAGGCACACGGCATCGTGCGAGAACTATCCCGGAAGTGTGACGAAAGGCAAATCAGCCTCAGCGAAGTGCCAATCTCGGAGTACAAGAAACTCTCTGAACTATTTGATGAAGATGTAAATAAAATCACCGCTGAATCGTCAACCTCAGCCCGGGACAACCCTGGCGGAACCGCGCCAGGCAGAGTAGCCTCTGCCTTGGCTGAAGCAAAGAAGATATTAGAGGCTGTGGAAAATGGTTACTGAAGCCAGGGTGCTCATCGCCCCGTCGGTATTGTCTGCCGACTTCGCTGACCTAGGCAGCCAGATCCGCGAAGTCACCAAGGCCGGGGCTGACCTGATTCACGTGGACGTGATGGACGGATCGTTCGTGCCCGCAATTTCTTTTGGCGAGGTGGTAATTGACGCAATACGAGCCAACACCAGCGTACCTTTAAACATCCACTTGATGGTCCAGGAACCTGAAAACCTGCTGTCCACATTCGCAAAATCGGAGACCGACCAGATACTCGTCCACGCAGAGGCTTGCGGTCATCTGCACCGGACGGTCTCCCGGGTTAAGGACATGGGAAACCAGGTCGGGGTGGCTCTCAACCCCGGGACCTCCATCAGCGCCGTCGAGGATGTCCTGCCACTTTTAGACATGGTAATGATTATGTCCGTCAACCCAGGCGCGGGAGGGCAGTCATTCATACCCCAAAGCTTAGGCAAAATCAGGCGGCTCAAGGACGTCATCGATCAGACCGGCTCTAACGCCCAGATCGAGGTGGACGGCGGTATCAAAGCAGATTGGACTGCTCAGGACTCGGTCGAAGCGGGTGCGACCATCCTGGTAGCCGGCTCAGCCATCTTCAACAATCAGCAGACCATCCCTGATGCCATGTTGGGGATGCGCAGGTGTTTCTGAGGGTAACATCGCACAGATAAAACCCATCAGCTTTCAGCAAAAAGCCCTCGTTCTTCGTTGGAAGAACGAGGGCTTTTTATTATCTGTGGGCCAGGGTACTAGAGAGCCGCGAAGGCCTTCTGGACCTTTTTGGACTTGTGCAGAGATCGAAGACAGCGGGTACAGATTTTGACCTTTACAGGTTCACCGTTACGCACCAGCGTCTGCTTGTGGACGTTGGCAAAGAACTTGGTTTTGGTATGGCGATTGGAGTGACTGACGTTGTTGCCCGTCATTCCGTCCTTTAAACAGAGTTCACAGCGCATATTTTCGTCTCGCATACCGCTGGCCACACTTTTCGTCGGACAGCAGTATTCCGTTTCTATGTTGGGACGGAATCCAGACTAACACAATCACCACGCTCAAACAACCACAGCTACAGGCTGGATTAATCTTAGGCTGTGGATTTGAATGTCTGTTTCCTAGCGCTTCAAAAGCGGTGTATGATCATCCCTGAAAATTTAGCTCACCAGTGGAGGCAATCATGAGAGTCATCAGAATAGCCGAGGTTGAAGTCGAACCCATCGCCACCGCCACCCCGGTCCCCGGATGGACAGGCGGAGACGTCAAGCGCACCCGACAGCAACTCCTTCCTGAAGGTTCCAGCAAGACTTTTAACAGTAGCATTGTTAACTTTGAGAAAGGCTGCACCACTGGTTGGCACACTCACAAGAGTGACCAAATGCTGGTTGTGACCGCTGGAATTGGTATGGTTGCCGACGAGAGTCACGAACAAGAGATCACTGTTGGAGACGTGGTTCACGTCCTGCAGGGCGAGAACCACTGGCACGGCGCCACCGCCAATTCCTACATGTCCCACATCACCATCACCGCCGCCGAGTAGCTTTCTTTGGCGAAATAAACCAACCCTCATTGATGTCTCGGGGTTGTTCCATCTTGTCATATGTGCCCATACCATGACTGTTGGCAGCCCTTCGGCAGTCTCACTCTGAGCCTGAGATGGATGTGTGATTAATCCTGCAGGTCTGGGCTGCTCTTCCACTCCGGTTGGGGTGTCTCCCGCCCGACCTGTGGGATGTACTCGGACGCCTCGACAAACCTTTGTTTGTGGATGTAGCGGGGGCAGTTCCGGTACGATTCGGTGATCTTCACACGGACGATGAACTGCGCCTCATGGTACTCAGTCATCAGTGGATCATTGTCGTCAATGGATGCCTCACCCTGAATCCTCAGCCGTAACTGGCCTTCAAAGTCGATGAACAGCATCCCCACATTGGGGTTCTGTAACACGTTGCCCATGGATTGGTACTTACCGTTTCCGTCGTAATTGGGGAAGGCGATGGTCTGGTCATCCACCACCCGCACGAACCCGGGGGCGCCCCCTTTGTAAGAAACCGTGGGCAGTCCGCGTTCGTCACAGGTCGCGAGGAAGAACATGTTAGCGTTCGCGATCATCTCGCGCTGGCCCGCTTCCAGAGCTTCAGTTGCCCGGTCAGCTAGACGTTCGGCCAGCTTCCGGGTGCCAAACTTATCCTGAAGCTGCCGATTGCCCTTATGATAATCGTGGACCTTCATCCTATTTCTCCCGGCGGCGCGTAATCTCAATAGTGGCGTTCTCAATCACTGACCCTCGAATGGGCGGGTGAGGTTTCTTGACTCTTACGGACACGGAATCTACCGGGAACTCGCCCAGTACCCGATCAGCGATGGACTGTGCGGCCGCTTCCAGGAGGTTGCGAGGTTCGCCCTCCATGACGTCTCTAACAGCGCGGTAGATATGGGCATAGCTGATGGTGTCTTCTAATCGATCCGAAGTGCCTGCATTAGCTAGGTCCATATCCGCGGCCAAATCAACCAGGTACTCCTGGCCCAGCACTCGTTCTTCGGGGTTCACACCGTGGAATCCGTAAAAGCGCATGCCTTCCAGAACGATACGATCCGTCTTTTGAAAATCATCTTTCA
>CAJWGH010000145.1 GCA_913031095.1 uncultured Chloroflexota bacterium
TAGCAGCTGTAAAGCACGGCGAGTGGCGGCTGCCTTGGTCATTGGCCTTGGGCGCTCTGGTATGCGGGTTCTTCTGGGAGATGTGGAATTTCCATGCCATCCCCAAATGGGAATACGACATAGCCTTTTTCGAAATCTTGCATATCTTTGAGATGCCGCTCCTTGGTTACGGTGGTTACCTGCCATTTGGCCTCGAGACTTTCGCGGCTTACCACTTTTTCGCCGGCATAATAGGGTGGTCCAAAGGCGCTCTTTCTCCTGAAGACGAACGCCGGCAACCGGCTGCGTACCAGTCAGAGGCAGATCAAGGCTAGTCTCGGGTACGTTCTGGCGTTCTTGTACCCTCGCATGACCCAGTGTATCCTTCATTCAACGACTTGAAGGTCTGCCACTTGGTTCTATCGGAAAATCCAGCAGGTGGCAAATCCAACAGGCTGAAAAAGGAGGTCCACACATGCAGTTTGGAATCTTCACCATAGTCCCTTGGCATGAGAGCAAAGGCCAGCAGCAGTCCCTAGACGAAGCCCTGGCCCAGATTGAGTTGGCCGATCGGTTGGGCATCGGCGAAGTCTGGTTGGGTGAACACAGTTTCTCCCGCCACGGCCTTCTCTCTGGCATATGGTCCTTTGCCGGTATGGTCGCTGGCCGCACTAAGAACATACGAATCGGCACTGCGGTCGTGGTGCTACCCTTGCACAATCCAGTCCTCGTGGCTGAAGAAGCGGCGATGATTGACGTCATCAGCGGTGGTCGTCTCAATCTAGGCATAGGATCTGGTTACCAGCGCCAGGAATTTGACGGTCTTGGCATCGACATCAACACTAGTCGTCAGCGCTTCTACGAAGCCGTTGAAGTCATAAAAAAGGCCTGGACCGAAGAGACCCTAACCTTCCACGGCAAGTTCACTAACGTGGATGACCTTTGGGTCCTCCCTAAACCTCTCCAACAGCCCCATCCGCCATTGTTCCAGGCGGTCAGCACATCGCCGGCAAGCATAGACTTCGCTGCTAAGAACGAGATCCAAGTGATTGCTGGTGGCCCCACCGATATTCTTGGACAAGCTCCCCAGGTGGTGAGGGCATGGCGCGAAAAGATGGAAGAGTATGGCCATCCCCACGAGCACTTGGATCCTCCAATGTCCAAGGGGATCTACGTCGCACCCAGCCAAGAGGAAGCCGAAAAGGATGCTGCCGAGCTGCAGAACTTCTCCTCGCGCATCCTGAATTCCCAAGGCAACAACGGTAGCATCGGGATGCCAACCGACAAAGACGGTAACGTGCCTCCGGGCTATGAGCATTGGGCCGGACGGCAGAACGACCGCGACCGCCGCGACGACCCTGGTCATGCTGGGCTGCCGCCCTTGGTGGGAACGCCTGAAGTGGTTGCCGAACGATTAAAGGCGACCCAGGCTGCCGGAATCAACCATGTGTTCGGCAACTTCGGATTCCCAGGGTTGCCTCATGAGAAGGTCATGCGGTCGATAGAGCTCTTCGCCAAAGAGGTAATGCCAGAGTTTCAAGGAGTCCCGGTGGCTTAAACGAGTCGCCTATCTGTTTTTTGCCGAATATGGCGGAGCCAGTGGGATTCGAACCCACGATGGAGCCGGCCATATACCGGTTTTCGAGACTCGGTTGTACCGGCTAGTCTACCGGGCCGCCCAGGGGGGTTGTGGGGCCATTACAGGTTAGGAATCTGCCGTAGCCTGGTTTTTGTTCTAACTGCCCTTGGTTCAGAAGAACCTGCCCCCTGAGAAGGGTCATCCAAGGCCGGCCGCTGATGTTCCAGCCTTCGAACAGCGTATACCCTGCGTTGCTGAGGTGGTCTTTGGCTGCCACCACTCTGTCCACTCCTGGGTCGAGGATCAAGAGGTCAGCGTCGGACCCAATCTGGATCACCCCTTTACGGGGGTAGAGTCCGAAGATGCGGGCAGGGTTCTCAGACATCACCCTAGCGAGCCACCAGATAGGGAAGCCGCGCTTGACTACACCTTCGCTGTACATGAGTGGGGCTACGGTCTCGATGCCGGGTGAGCCAAAGGGTACAGAAGCTCCGTTGGCGTCCACAAATATATTGTCCCATCCTGGCTTTTTCAGCTCCTCCGGATGCGGTGAGTGGTCACTACCGACCAAGGATATCTGGCCTTGCCGCAAGCCGTTCCAGAGTGCGTCGCGGTCCGGTCCTTCCTCGGGGCGCAAGGGGGGCCCGATCTTGGCCAACGGTCCGAATTTAGCCATCTCTGCGTCCGACAGCAGTAAGTACTGAGGGCAGGTTTCAGTCCATATCTTCTGGCCTTGAGATTGAGCTTGTTTGATGCGCTCCAGGCCTAATTGGGTGCTCAGGTGGACCACATAAGTGGGACAGCCGGTCGCCGCGCCCATCTTGATGGCCCGGTTGATGGCTTCTTCTTCCGCCCAGTCTGGGCAGGCTGTAGGAAAGTCTGTAGGATGGGTGTGACCCTCGGCCATGAGTTTGTTCTCTAGGTATTCGATAATGTTTCCGCTTTCGCAGTGGAGCTGCAGCACACCGCCGCCTTTTGCCACCATATCCATGGCGTTGCAGATGTAATCGTCGTCGCACATGCGGCCTGGCCGCTTTTTGTAGGTCATGAACATCTTGAAGGACTTAACGCCCAGTTCCATGGCCTTTGGAAGAGATTCTAGGATGCTGGGCCGGTTCTGCAGTATGAAATGGAACCCGAAGTCCACCAACGCCGCCGTGCCTACTTCATCTTGTATGCGGCGGACCGCTTGTTCCAGGGTTTCGTCGCCCTCCAAAGCGTAGTTACCGAAGGGTACCAGAGTAGTCAGTCCGGCATGCGCGGCGGCCAGAGCTCCTAGGGCGTAGTCGTCATGGCCGTCAAGGTGAACGTGGGAGTCGATAAGGCCAGGCAAAACGAACTTGCCTTCAGCATCGATGTACCGGTCGGCCTTTGGCATCAGCTGTTCTGGTCCAACGGCGGCAATCTTCTCGCCTCTGATGGCTACAGCGGCTTCAAACACCTGCGATGAAGTGACCACCTTCCCGCCTCTAACGATTGTATCGACCCGCGTTTCGGTCATACCGTGTCTCCCTGAGTCCGATTTTCGGGGAGTGTAGTCTGGGTAGGATTGGCTGTCAACGGAACGAGTGCGTTGACACTCTACTTAGGCGCGATTACACTCGCACAACCTTCCTTCAGCAATTTTCACGCCTGAGAGTCGAGAGGTTCGTTATGCAGCTTGAAGATAAGATTGCTCTGGTAACCGGTGCCGGCAGAGGAATGGGGCGGGCTATATCCCTGCAACTGGCCGAAGAAGGCGCCAACGTTGCCGTGTCTGACATCGACGCCTCCACAGCAGAAGACACAGCGGTAGCCATCAAACAGATGGGGCGCGAAAGTGTCGTCCTACCCGCCGACATGGGGGACCTGGACGATATCGACCGCATGTTCACTCAGGCTAAGGACGCCTTTGGCCGCCTGGACGTGGTGGTGAATAATGCCGGGGTAACCAAGTATCTAGACATCATGGATGTGCAGGAAGAAGACTGGGATCGTATCCACCGCGTCAACGCCAAGGGCGTCTTCTTCTGCATGCAGCGGGCTGCCCGGGAACTGATCGATCAGGGACAAGGTGGCCGAATTATCAATATCGCCTCCATCGCTGGCAAAGGTTACGCTGGAACGTCGAACGCAGCCTACGCCGCCAGCAAAGGCGCAGTGATCTCCATGACAAGTATCGCAGCGCTGCAGCTGGGCCGGTACGACATCAACGTGAATGCCATCTGCCCAGGTTCAACGCTTACCACCATGGCGTCAGACACCATGTCGGGCAGGGCGGAACGCACTGGTCAAAGTATGCGGGAACTGGAGGAGGCCCGCGACGCCAAGATACCTATCGGGCGGCCCAATGACCCGGAAGACATCGCTGCCATGGCGTTGTTCCTGGCGGGGCCGGGAAGTCGGAACATCACTGGCCAAGCGTTCAACGTGGACGGAGGACTGGTGATGCACTAGGCGTCATGGGTATCCGATCTGTGTGAATATGCCCGACTTTGTTCATTAGGCCTCCACTAGTTGCCTGGTAAAATGAGTTGAATTGGAGCAGGGAGGGGCGGCGGTGGACTTACGGTCTAAGTTCGTCATCCTTATGGCGCTGGCGGTCTTGCTGACTGTTTCGGGCGCTGATGCT
>CAJWGH010000146.1 GCA_913031095.1 uncultured Chloroflexota bacterium
GGTTGTCCACCTTGGCGTTGCTGGTGGCGAATAACTGATGCCAGAAGAGGGCCATCTTCTCTTCCAACGGCCGCTTGGTGTTGACCATACGGAAGACCCAATCAGCCTGGTTGATTGGTGGACCCAGAGCCCCTTCGTAACCTGGAAGGATGCGGTACATGAGCTCGTCGCTGATGGCGGGCTGCTCTTCCGGGTGCAGCAGCTCTTCGACCACGGCCTCATAACCCTTCTCGGTCCTGGCGTCCAGCTCCCACCTGGGCTCACCGAACCCAGCTCGCCGCATCAGATGGGCCATCAACGCTATTTCTTGTCTGTTGGGCATCCACAAAACTCCAGAGAAAATGGAGACAGCGCCATCCCATCGTAGGATTGGGCATCTAAAGTGTCAATACACGGGCCTGGGCGTTGCTGCAATCTCTGGGCAGATTTGAGTTCCGAACGCGGCTGAATGGTATCATCTCAGTCACGGGCCCAATCAAACATATCGAGTCGAGTCACGAGGCTGTCCATGAACTTTGATCTTGAACAAACTGATGCGTTGTTAAACACCACAAGAGCAGTCCGGAAGCGGCTGGATTTCGAACGACACGTGCCGGATGAATTGATATTACGCTGTATCGAGTTGGCTGAACAAGCTCCGTCAGGCGGGGATATCTCCAGCCGTCGTTGGCTGGTGGTTCGTGACCAAGAGATAAAAAAGCAGTTGGCGGATCTTTACCGCGCTGCCGGAGGCACCAGCATCATCGAGACAGCAGAACAACGAAGAGGCTCGGATCATCCCAAACAAAAGGTTTTGGAGTCCGCAGCCCATCTCGCTGCCAATCTAGAACGGGTGCCAGCGCTGGTTTTGGCCACCGTGTGGGGAGTCCACGACGGTAGCGGAAAGCCGGGACTTTTCGACTCGGTAATCCAGGCGGCCTGGAGTTTCTGCCTCGCGCTTCGTTCTAGAGGGCTAGGGTCGGCGTGGACCACTATGCATCTAGGAAGATCGAAAGAGATTGCAGATTTGTTGGGCATCCCGAAAGGCGTAAGCCAGGTGGTCCTGCTCCCCGTCGCCTGGACCATCGGGACCGACTTCAAACCCGCAACCCGCCGTCCGGCGTCGGAAGTAGTCTGGTTCGATCGCTGGGGCTATACCAAGGAACAATCCGGGGAGGTGGATAGCCTGATTGCGGCGGGACCTGGAGTAACCGTGGAGATCGACATCGCGGCCCCGCCTGAGCGGGTCTGGGAGTTTATCAGCGACATCAATATATCAGCCCGGTTCGGCAAGGAGTTCCGAGGTGCTGATTGGATCGATTCTGACGGACCTAAAGAAGGGGCCTTGTTCCAAGGCAGGAACAGACGCACAGACGTAAACCGAGAGTGGGAAACCAGATCATGGGTTGTAGAGTGCGACGCGCCTAACGTTTTCGCCTGGAACGTGAATGATCGAGACGAACCCAGCGCAAAATGGCGGTTTGAGCTGGAGAAGATCCCCGGCGGCACTAGGCTGCGCCAAAGGTTCATTCTTGGGCAGCGCCTGTCCGCCACCGGTACAGCGATGGTTGAGAACCCCGAACAGGCGGGGCAGATTCTAGCGAGTCGCCAGGAACAACACCGCGGTAACATGATGCTGAATCTCCAGGGGATAAAAGAGTTAGCAGAACAAGGAAGCTGAAGACCGTGTTTAGGTGTGAGTCCGTCGGGGTAATTTATTCAGGTGTGTTGTTAGTGTTGGCCACGGTGCCCGGGTCGGAGATCCGAGCGATGGACCAGACTGTACCCGTAGAAATCTAGTTTTAGCCGATTTCGGTATCGTCGAATCGTCTCATACATAGTGGACCACGTACTCTTCCATTAATGACCGTTTCACCCATGCGTTTTGACATATTGGATAAATGTGAATATTGTTGAGCTTGTGAAGTTTCTTGTGATTAAACAGGCTTGATAATCTCCCGTATTCAGCCGGGAAAATGAGAAGGTGCGAAACATGGTAAAGCAGGGTATTGTGCCCGATGAGTTGACCAAACCCTTTTGGGACGCCGCCAATGAAGGGCGTCTAGAGATGCAGAATTGCAGCGCTTGTAACCGCCTCCAGAATCCACCTGCGGACACGTGCAGCCAATGCAAATCAGCTGACAACCTGGAATGGAAAGCGTTAAGCGGTAAGGGAAAGATATATAACTATGGTGTGGTATATGACTGCCCGGTACGGCTCCTCCAGGAAGACCAACCATTTAATCTTGCTGTGATAACTTTGGATGAAGACCCTGGGATTCAGATGTATTCCCATCTCCCTGGAACGCCTGTTGATGTAGTTCCCGTGGGCGCCAGTGTGGAAGTCATATTTGAAAAATCCGCTAATGGCCAGATGATTCCGGAATGGCAAGTCGTTTCCTAGAACCTCTTAACCTTGATGATCAACCACATCTCCTACAGGAGTTAACAATGACCACCGAAAATGCCCCCGCTTCGATGTATCGCACTACGGAAGGACTTGGGGTTTGGGAACATAAAGGCAAAGTCGCAGCCGTTGGTATCGGGCACTCTCCTACGACTCGGCGTTGGGACGGTACCGCCGAAAACACGATGGGCGCGAATAGCATCTTTGCCCTACGCCAAGCCATCGCAGACGCGGGTGTAGACCCTGCTGACATAGATGGCTTGGTGCTCGATCCGGTAACCACGACAGGAGCCCACTGGCCTCCAGGCCAGGAGATTCCGATGGACGTGGTCAACCATTGGAATCCTACAGATGACCCGTTGGATGGTATTGCCAAGCTGAGTGCCGAATGGATCCTTAAAAACATGCCTGAACTGACCAACGTCAAGTTCACTATGTATGGTCAAGGTTGCATGTCTCATGCCATCGTAGTGGCCGCTCAAGCTGTCGGTGAAGGCCGTACCCACACCTGCTTGGTGCTTAAGAGCTGGCATAACCTTGAAGGGCGTTACAACCAGTCGGGCGTCAGCGCCCAAGATGAGGTTCCCGGCTCCTTCGCTCTAGCACCCGGCCGAACCCTCTGGGGAGCGCCTGGTTCCTACGGGACGGCCTTACAGTTCGCGGAGTACTGCCGTAAGTATGGAAAGTCTCACGATATGATGGCCCCTTTTATGGCTAACTCTAGGCGTAATGGCCTTTTGTTTCCTGAGGGTTACTGGGCCCAGCACCGTCCTGAACAGTTGACGGCTGAGGACTACCTGAACGCACGGTGGATCGCCAAACCTGCCAACCTCTTCGACAACGATATCCCGATTATGGTCTCAGGGGCTTATCTCTTCACCACCGCCGAGCGTGCCAAGGACATGAAGCAGAAACCTGTCTATATCCTTAACCACGCGTCCAGCAGAGGCGCTCAGAGAAGCGTCCTTCCAACCCTGGATGAGGTTGAGAAAGAGACGGCAGAGACCGGCAGGAAGATATATGAAGGAGCCGGTATAACGGCCGCAGATCTTTCTTTTGAAAACATGTACGACGGCTTCGCGCTGTTCCACCAGTTCCATATCGAAGGTCTACGCTATAGAGGCATGCAGAACGGAGACGCATTGGACTTCTACCAGAAAGACATCAGCATCGAGGGCCCAGACCCTGTACTACCCAGTGGTGGCAATATCGGCAGTGGCCGGAGTCGGTTCTGGATGCACACCGACTCGATCCAACAGATACAAGGGAGAGCTGGGGCACGGGCGCTCACTGGAGTGAAGCCTGAAATCGGCGTTTCTGGTGGTCCGATGCCAATGGGCGGCAACTTCACGGTCTGGAGTGCCACTCCCGACTAAGAAGTTCGAGACAGCCCGCTTCCAGAGTAGATACGAGGAGAGATTGACCCGATTGGCTATATTGATAAGTTTTGACATAGATGGAACCTTAGAAGTAGGTGACCCCCCTGGGGTCCTTACCATGGAGCTCGTGCGAAAGACTCAAGAGGCGGGAATTCTGGTCGGCAGTTGCTCCGACCGCCCCATAAGCGGCCAAAGGGCCATCTGGGAACAACATGGCATCGCATATGACTTTGCCGTTTCCAAACACCAACTTCCTGACGTGAAAGAGCGGTTCGAAGCCGAGGCCTACTACCACATCGGCGACCGTGAAGACCTGGACCGGCAGTACGCCTTGGCGGCAGGATTCGAGTTCTTCTGGCCAGACGAAGCCGTTTCGGAACCCTGGCTCAAATAG
>CAJWGH010000147.1 GCA_913031095.1 uncultured Chloroflexota bacterium
ATCGAAGCATCCAGATTGGGTTCAGGAGAAGTCCGGCAGACTGGTAGTCTAGTACGGGTCATATTGGGCGAAACCGATGGACGGGAGACTCCCCGGTGTCTCGCTATCCGCGACGCATTTCTTGATTCTAGAATCCCAACGGAAGTGCTACCAGACATCGGGGTAGGCCAATGGGAGAAGTTCTTGTTCATAGCGACCATGGCCGGAGTCACTTCCATGGCTAGGGCCACCTTGGCAGAACTGATGCCGCAATTACATTGGCGAAAAGTTGTGTACGCTTGTCTCGCCGAGATTGATACTGTTGCCAGGGCTAGTGGGGTTAATCTGCCGTCAGACGTCGTCTCCAAAACCATCAGCTATATCGAAGAACATTTAGCTGACCTCGAAGCCTCGATGCACCACGACCTCGTCGCTGGACGCCCCTTAGAACTGGATGCGCTTAATGGGGCCGTGGTACGAGCAGGGCTGGACTCTGATGTCCCAACACCAATCAACGATACTATCTATGCCATGCTGAAGAGGTACCAGGAGGGTTCTTAAGTTTGAACGAAGAAGTGGAAGAAACTCCAAACAGTCATGACCTAGAGAAGCTAACCAGATGGTATGAAGGTTTGCTCTCCGATACAGACTCCTTCCCGGTTTGTGCGTTGTTTTTGGCTTCGGAAGGAGACTGTCGGGCTCACAACATCTTCCGTATATACAGGTCTGCTTTCGAAGAACTGGGCGGAGGCTTCCATGATCTGGTGATCTTTGGCCAACACGGGACGTCAACCACCTGTACTGCCCTCATACCAGGTTTAGGACTTTCCGGTCTTGAAGTACCATCTTTGATCTTGATCTGCGGAGGCGAAGGGTTGACATTACACACCATCAAATTACCGCAGGGTGAACTTGCAGGTAAGTGCTCAGAAGAAGATGGCGATGGAGTTCCCTGGCTGCAAGCGCTGGAACTTATAAAAGAGTCGGTCGTAAAGAGATTCGGATTGGCATTCGGCGAGGTCAAAGGACTGAAGCGGGTGGATATCCCGGGCGGGACCTTAACGGATAGAGTCGGAGAAGTGAAACTACTGGTGGAAGCGGCTTTGCCCTATTGCTAAATGTAGGCGTCCAAAATTGCACAAACTCCCCAGCCAATTAGCAGTACCCCAGTCACCTTTGTGACCTTGTCTCCGGCGGGAATGACCTTTTCTGCCAGTACGAAGGCGGCTAGTGCTGCAACCCACACTAGATTCATAACCCCCAGGACGAACAACAAGGCCATTAAGATCCAGCAGCACCCCAAGCAATACTTGCCATGTACCAGACCCATCAGGAATGCCCCTCGTGTCCCATCTCTCCAGTCGGACATCAGGAAACTTAGGGGGCTTCGACAGTGGGTGAGGCAGGCATATTTCAACTGGCTCCACTGGAACGCCCCGGCGACCAATAACAGCCCGCCTCCTAGATAACCGCTAGAACTGCCGCCCATCATGGAAGTCAGCAGAGAGGCTTGGTGGAGACCCCAGTTGCCCAGCGTTGCTACCAGAGCGAACCCAGTCCAAACGAACAGATAACCGGATAGAAATATGCTAGTGGGAACGAATGGCCGCGATTCTTGGCGCCTCTTGCGGTTGACGCTAGCGAAGAGCAGAAGCATGGGGGCCGCGCTAGGGACCATCATCCCTACCATCATCACAGCCCACATAACGAACATCAGCGAGAAGTCCACGCCACTCCAGGGACGCACATTGCCCATAGTCATACCCATGGATGTATTCATCTCGGCGTTGCTTTGGGAGACGAATACCATGTAACCCCAGGCTATAGCAGCTACGGCCACAACACCGGATATCACGATGACCTTGTCATTTTTTACGATCGATTCTATGTGGTCTGTATTTTGCATCAAATCTAAGATAGGGCCGTGGAAGTCCACGGCCCTATCGCGTTATTAACTAAGAGTTTTCCAAGCCACCGAGAGACTATTGATTCGTCCAGTCTATGGGAGCGAAAAAAGCGCTCTGGCCTTTGTGGTCGAACTTGATGTCTCCCAGGTTGAAGTTCATTATCGAGGTGGTGCACGAGTGGCCAACGTCCCATATTAGGCCGCCGCCCGGGAAGACTATATCAACTTCGTTGTCTTCGCCGGTTACTGGATTGACCAAAGGGGTCAGACGGGCTTCGCAGACGCCGTCGATTTTGAATCCACTGTTGCGGCCGTTCACATCCATCTCAATGTGCTTCAGGTGAGGGCCGTCGACCGAGCTAACGGTGCTTGCGAGGACTTCCCAAGGCATCCCGCCAGCCTGGCCGGTCAAGATGGTGGCGATACCGCCAACCTGTGCTTCGCTGGCCGACTCATCGATGAATACCGCGGCGGCGCCGTCTCCCTCATGAATAGCCCCAGGCCATTTGACGGCCAGCACGAATTTTACGCCGGCTAGGTTCACGTCCCCGAAATTTCCTTCGTCTACGTGAATACCGATGAGACCGTGGCAGCCTCCTTGGTCCGGAAAGCCGCCGAAGTTGCAATTGCAACCAGCGTCGCAGTTGCAAGTCTCTAGCTGGTTTCCCTTGATTCTATAAGGCGTTTGGGTGGCTGCCATCTGTTAGACCTCCGCTACTTGAATCGTTTCTTGCCCTATTTGAAAGGTGGCTGGGATTTTCGTGTCAAATTTGGCAGGGTTTCGCCTAGCCCTGCAAGTGAAGGGCTAGGCGATCTGAAGCAACCACTCCTCGGACAACGTCGCCGCAGGTGTCCTGGAGAGAGCACTAGGTGCTGGCCCACGGATTATAAGCGGTCTCTTGACCGGGAGTCCAGCGATGCTATAATTCCTCGCGCAGGAGGTGCCCTATTGGAACCGTTTGAATTTGTAACACCTAGTAGCATCGACGAAGCCGTTAAAACGCTGGCTTCAAATGGAGACAATGTCCGGATCTTGGCTGGCGGTACAGACATGCTGGTACAGATGCGCGCCGGACGCCGGACGGCACCCCTTGTTGTAGATATCAAGGGAATACCCGAATTAAACGCCGTATCTTACGACGCCTCAAAAGGCCTCACGCTGGGAGCGGCAGTACCCTGTTACAAGATTTACCAGGACAAGACATTAGCCGAGGCATACCCGGGACTCATGGACTCTGCCTCTCTAATCGGTGGCATCCAGATTCAAGGCAGGGCAAGCATCGGTGGAAACATCTGTAACGCCGCGCCCAGCGGCGACGCGATTCCAGCGGTAATCGCATTGGGCGGCGTGTGCAACGTTGCCGGTCCCAACGGGAACCGCGAGATTCTGGTTGAAGATTTCTGTACCGCTCCTGGTCAGAACGCCCTTCAGAACGGTGAATTGCTGGTATCGATTTCCATCCCAGCGCCACAGGCCAATTCCGGCGCGAATTACCAGCGCTTCATCCCTAGAAACGAGATGGACATAGCCGTTGCCGGCGTAGGCAGCAGCGTGGTGCTCGACGAGTCCGGCCAGAACTTTGTTTCGGCTCGGATTGCACTGGCCTCCGTAGCGCCGACCCCGGTTTTTGCCAAAGAAGCAGGCGATAGCCTGGCTGGGAAAACCGTTTCGGAAGAATCGATACAACAGGCCTCAGAGTTGGCCCAAGCAGCGGCCAAGCCCATATCTGACATGCGCGGAACAATTCGCCAACGGACGCATTTGATCGGTGTATTGACCCGGCGCACCCTTAACAACGCCATCGAACGAGCCAGGGGAGGTTAACGATGCCCGGACTTACCCAAGTACAGACCACTTTGAATGGCGAGGTCGTCAACTTTTTGTGCGAGCCTCGTCAAAGCCTTCTGGAATGCCTGCGGGACGTCATAGGTATGACTGGAACAAAAGAAGGCTGCAACGACGGAAACTGTGGCGCCTGCACGGTCCTGATGGACGGCAGAATCGTAGACTCTTGCCTGGTCCTGGGTGTCGAAGCCGAAGGAAAAGACATCACGACCGTCGAGGGCATGGCTTCCCCTGAGGGTTTGCACCCGCTGCAGCAGTCCTTCTTAGAGAACGCCGCTCTTCAGTGCGGTATCTGCACACCTGGCTTCTTGCTGGCCTCCAAGGGCCTACTGGACCAGGAACCCGACGCCGATGAAGGTCGCATCCGTCACTGGCTGGCCGGCAACCTTTGCCGCTGCACCGGTTACGAC
>CAJWGH010000148.1 GCA_913031095.1 uncultured Chloroflexota bacterium
TCGCCTACTACCTTTTGTAGTACGGGAAACACAAACCACATTATGTTGTGGTATAAGACATAACTGGCACCTCTATATACGGAATATGGTAGTTAGTGTTTCGTACCAGGATTCTCTAGCCGGAGCCCACTGTTACCCTCTGTAGAGCCTGACATTCCGGAGGCGAAATTCCAGGCATCCGATGCTATAAATAATGGACAGATTAGGCCATGTCTGGCCCGATGTCCTACGCCTTTAATGAGGAAAATCGAAATGACCGCCATTCACGAAGAATCAAGCGCACATTCAGGACCAACAGACTTAGAGATACAGGAAAGACGCCGGCGAATCGCGACGGCCCTCGAAACTGCTGGTATAGCCCAACAGACCAACGAACGCTCCACGGAATTAACCACCAATGCCAGTGTGGTGCTGGAGAGGCGTTACCTTTCCAAAGATCGAGAAGGCAATATCCTGGAAGACTCGGTCGGCATGTTCCGCCGAGTGGCTAAGAACCTTTCCCAGGCTGACTTGAAATACGGCGCCACCGATGTAGAGAGAAAACTTACTGAGGACAAGTTCTTTTTGGCCATGCGCCGTCTGGAACTTTTGCCCAACTCACCGACGCTGATGAATGCTGGCCGGGAACTGCAGCAACTATCGGCCTGTTTCGTGTTGCCCGTGGATGACAATCTAGGCTCTATATTTGACAAGGTCAAGCAGACCGCTTTGATTCATAAGAGCGGCGGCGGTACCGGGTTCTCTTTCAGCCGTCTGCGGCCTGAAGGAGATGTGGTAGGATCCACCGGCGGCATTGCCAGCGGCCCTGTCAGCTTCATCCGTGCGTTTGATGCAGCTACCGACGTGGTGAAACAGGGCGGCACTCGCCGCGGCGCTAATATGGGCATACTGAACGTGAACCACCCGGATGTGGATAAATTCATAGTGTCCAAGGAAGACGGGAAGAACCTGAGCAACTTCAATATATCGGTAGCAGTGAATAAAGATTTTATGGAGCGTGTCAAGGCTGGCCAGGAGTACGACTTAGTCAACCCGCGCACCGGAAAGATCACCGGACAGCTGAACGCCAAAGAAGTCTTCGACAAGTTAACCAACATGGCCTGGAAAACAGGCGATCCGGGACTGATATTTCTTGATGTTATTAACCGGGATAATCCCAACCCTCAGCTGGGCGAAATTGAAAGCACCAACCCCTGCGGCGAGCAGCCACTACTGCCCCACGAGTCCTGTAATCTGGCGTCCATAAACGTCGCCCGTATGGTCACCATCGCCAATGGCGACACCGTGATGAACTGGGAGCGTTTGGACGAAACTGTCGATGTCGCTGTCCATCTTCTGGATAACGTAATCGACATGAACAACTACCCCATCCCCGAGATTGAGGAGATGAGTAAGAAGACCCGGCGCATTGGCCTCGGCGTTATGGGACACTCCGACCTTCTCATCGAATTGGGCTTGCGGTATGACTCGGAAGAGGCTTTAGAACTCACCCGTGAAGTGATGCGACGGATTCAAGAGCGGACCCATAAAGCTTCTGCCGAGCTGGCCGAGGTTAGGGGCTCGTTCCCCGCATGGGATGGCAGTATCTACAGCAAATCTGGACTGCACGGCCCGGCACATCCCATGCGCAATTCCGCTCCGACAACCATAGCGCCCACCGGCACCATCAGCATAATTGCTGGAGCGTCCAGTGGAATCGAGCCCCTGTTCGCCCTAAGCTATGTACGGAACGTCATGGACAACACCAAGCTGGTGGAAGGCAATCCCTACTTCGAGGCAGTGGCCCGTCAGGAAGGCTTCTACTCTCAAGAATTAATGGAAGACCTGGCCGAGACTGGTAGCCTGGAACACTTGAACCTACCCGAATGGGTCAAAGATGTCTTCCGAGTCTCTCACGACATCGAACCCGATTGGCACGTCAAAATGCAGGGAGCGGTACAGGAATTTGTCGACAACTCGGTCTCGAAGACTATCAATTTCCCCAATGACGCAACGGTGGAAGAAATCGCCGGCGCCTATATGCTGGCCTATGACCTCGGTTGCAAAGGAATCACGGTCTACCGCGATGGCAGCAAAGACGGTCAGGTGCTCAGCACGGGCGGGACCGGTCAACCGGAAGCTGAGCAAACCGATGTGCTAACTCCGCGACAGAGGCCCTCGTCCATCCGTGGCGTCACCGAGCGGGTGCGCACCGGTCACGGTAACATGTACGTGACCATCAATTTCGACGAGGCTGACACACCTTTCGAACTATTTGGCAACTTGGGCAAGGCCGGGGGCTGTGACTCGGCTCAGTTGGAAGCAATCTCCCGGCTAGTATCCTTGGCTTTACGCTCGGGAATCGAGCCGTCTACCGTAATTGAACAGTTGCGAGGCATCACCTGCTGCCCCGCATGGGACGAAGGAACGTTAGTACGTTCCGGTCCCGACGCTGTGGCACTGGCGCTGGAGCGCCACACTGGCGGCGGCAGACATGGACTGGATGAAGCGATTGATACCAGCGAAGTCCAGTTGAAGTTTGCTCCCCAAGTGGTGAGCAACGGGAATGGAAATGGCGATGGCAACGGACATGCCAAAGGAACTTCGAACGCCCGCAAGTGCCCGGAGTGTAACACCCCGGTCATCTTTGAAGAGGGCTGTATGAAGTGCGTCGCGTGTTCATGGAACAAGTGCGATTGATTGCTTAATAACGTCACGAAGATATAGGACGAGAGAGGAAAAGACTGAAGAGACGTTAATGACAGGCCTGACTGGTGCAGGATGGGTTGTGTGGAGGCCGACTGCTGCTGCGGCTAATCGAGTCTCATGTGCGGTGCGGTTCCTGAACCAGCCTGGCTGTCTTTCTGGAGCCCTCGGCGGCCAATGCCGGGGGCTCTTTTTTCAGCCTCTAGAAACTGAAGGGAACCAACTGTACCATACAATTCAAGAGGTATAAAACCCTGCTAGTGCTATAATTTCGCCGCGTCTGGGCTTCTGGGTTACATAACCGTTTAAAACCCAACGATATTTTTTAGTAACTGCCTCAGCTGCTATGTATGACTTCCCGGAGCGTGTGGAGGAAAACCTTATGGCCTCGATAGAAAATTATAGTAAAAAGCCAGCGATAGCCATAACCATGGGTGACCCTTGTGGGATTGGACCGGAGGTCGTTGCCAAAGCTATGGCAGATCCTCGCGTCTACGAAACCTGTCGACCGTTGGTTGTAGGCAGCGTTTATTCCATGGAACAGGCCGTTTTTTTAACAGGAGTGTCTTTAAATATCAAAGAAACCGCCGACCCGGCCCAGGCGGGAATGGATCCGGGAGTCATAGAAGTTGTGGATATGCACAATCTGAACCCGGAAGACATCACGGTGGGCGAGATTAATCCCACCTGTGGGAAAGCGGCAATGCAGTGGGTGACTAAAGCCGGTGAGTTGGCGATGGCGGGTGTGGTAGATGCCCTGGCTACGGCGCCACTGAACAAAGAAGCGGCCAGCTTGGCTGGTTACAAGTCAATCGGCCACATGGAGCTCTTGCAAGAACTTTCCAAGACTAAGTTGGTGGCCACCATGCTTATGGCCAAGAACCTGCGTGTGGTCCACCTCAGCACCCATCGTTCGCTTAGCTTGGCATGTGAACTGGTCAAGAAGGATCGAATTCTTGACTACTTGCGCCTTACTCATGAAAGTTTCGTTAGATATGGGTTTGAAAAACCGAGGATTGGAACTGCGGCATTGAACCCCCATGGCAGCGACGGCGGATTGTTAGGTAATGAAGAAAGGGCAGAGATCGCCCCGGCGGTTGAGGCCGCTAGGAGTGAAGGTATCGAAGCCATCGGCCCAGTACCGGCAGACATTATCTTTCACCAGGCCATCCAGGGCCAATACGATGCTGTGCTGTGCATGTACCATGACCAGGGCCACATCCCTGTTAAGGTATATGGTTTCGAAGAAAGCATCACTGCCAACCTGGGACTTCCTTTCGTGCGCACCTCTGTGGATCACGGTACTGCCTTCGACATCGCCGGCCAAGGAATAGCCAACCACGAAAGCATGTTGGAGGCTATCCGCCTGGCAGTGGCTCTTGCCCAAGGCAACGGCTTAACTGATTTCTAAAAA
>CAJWGH010000149.1 GCA_913031095.1 uncultured Chloroflexota bacterium
TAATCTCCACCTGTGAGATCTTAACCCCCCACCGTTCGGTGACTTCGTCCATCCGCACCTGTAGAGCATCCCTGATGCGCTCTCTTTCTGCCAGGGCGTCGGACAACGTGGTAGCGCCAATCACTGCCCTTAGAGTCGCAAACGCAAGGTTCACCACAGCCAATTCAAAGTTCTGGACTTCCAGCACGGCGCGCTCGGCGCATTCCTCCATCACCCGGTAGTAGATGACAAAGTCCATATCCACCACCACGTTGTCGGCGGTGATGTACTTTTGAGTAGGCACCCTGGTGACCCTCTCACGGAGGTCAACCTTGGTCCCGTGGTAGACAAAAGGCAACAAGAAGCGCAAGCCAGACGGTTTTGTGCCGGTGAATGTACCGAACTTCTGAACGACCAATCTTTGGTACTGCTGGACGAGTATCAGACCGAAAGCCATGTGCTCCTCCTCTTTTCTGAACGCCTAATATTATTGAGATTCGCGTACAAGAACTACGAGTTATCTACTATATTTTATTTATGACGTCGAAACACAGTCAATACGAGGCCGTTGATGCTCTGAACTTCAACTGTTTCTTCTACAGAGATCACACTATCATCTCCACTTATCGCTGTCCAGGTTTCGTTTCCCACCAGAACGATGCCCCTCGGGTTTAGTTCGTCTGTCACAGTACCCAGCGAACCAATAAGAATGAATGATTTGTCTTCTGGGGCTTGCGTTCGAGACAACTGCGCCTGCCGAACCACGTACACCAATGCCAACGCCACGGCTCCGCCCGCCCCGTATACCATCCATTTACTAACGGCGAGGGGTGGCATGGTCGGTGACGGGTCGCCAAACTGGGTGAATAACAACAGGCCTCCGACAATCAGGCTGACGATGGCTCCAACGCCCAGAATGCCAAACCCGGCAACTACCACCTCCAGCACAATCAGCACTGATGCCAGAATTACAAACACCACACCTGCCCAGTTGATCGGCAGGTTACCCAAGGCCAAGAAAGCCAGAAGCAGGCATATCACGCCGACTACTGCTGGAGCGATCAAACCCGGGTTGAACATCTCCACCACGATTCCAAGCCCGCCTACTGCCAGCAAGACGAACGACACGTTGGGGTCAGAGATGAACTCCAGGAAGTGTTCCAGGATATTCTTTTCGAATGAGCGGACCTCGAGGCCTTCGGTCTCCAATACAACTGATTCCGATAACGTTTCCGCTGTCCGACCGTCGAGCATGGTAAGTAGGTTACTCAGGTCCTCAGCAATAAAGTCCACCACGTTTTCAGCCACTGCTTCTTGGGCGGAGTAGGACGCGGCGGTGCGAACAGTCTGTTCAAGTTTTTCCTGATTGCGGCCGCGGGTCTGGGCGATACTGCGAATCAAAGCTGCTGCGTCATTCTCCACCTTGCTGGCTAGTGTGTCATCAATGTCTTCACCTGTGGATGAGATAGGGGAAGCTGCACCTATGTTGCTCCCGGGAGCCATCACCGCAAAGTTAGCCGCTACCGTTATGAAGGTCCCCGCTGAGCCGGCTCTAGCTCCTCTGGGAGACACGAAAACCGCCACAGGCACCGGCGACTCGAGTAGAAGCGCAACTATTCCACGCGTGGCGCCGAGGAGGCCGCCGGGAGTATCCAACTGGATAATCAACACGGCCGCACTATCTTGTTGGGCCTGGTCAATGGCTCTGGAAATGAATTGCGCTTTGACAGGATTGATAATGCCATCAACGGTCATTATCAGAACGTGGGGCGCGTTGGGCTCTTTAGCGTGAGCCAGCACCGGGCCTAGGATGCCGGTAACAAGCATGGCCAGGAATAGAAAAGCGAAAGTGGCCCGGATAATACAGAGGCGCTGGGTCATAAGATCCACCGTCTTCTTTGAAACCTTTTATACCGGTAAAGGCCGGCCAAGGTTTGGTCTATACCAAGGTGCCAAACTCGGCCATGGACACGTCCGGTGCAAAAACCTCGTCTGGTTCCGGTGATTTCGCCATCCTAGCCAGCAGCGGATTCGCTAACCTTAATACAATTCCCAACGTCGGATGGCCCATAATCTTGCCAATCATCGAGCTATGCCAGTCGAACGAGACGTCTGGCGAATAAGCCAGTTCGGCAACGAAACCATTTGCGCTAGCCTGATTTATAAGGGAACTGATATGGCTATCGCCTAGGTACTCAAACACTCGACGCGCAGAGTAGCCCACCTCCAATTCGTTGGACAGTAAGGTCTTCCATTGTTTCTGGTATGCCCCTAGTCGGGTCGCCGACAATTTGTCTTCTTCCAAAGCTTGCTCCAGAGCACCAGACGCAATCTCGCTGGCAAGCAATGAATAGAATATGCCGCCCCCAGTGGTCGGCTTGACCTGTCCCGCAGCGTCGCCCACGACCAGGACCCGATCAGAATAAGTCTTGCGCAGGGGGCGCAGAGGGATACCCCAGCAGACCGGTTTTCCTAAAACCTCAGTGATTTTGCCTTCGGTTTGTCGATCAGAAATGAACTGATCGAAGTGCTCCAGCGCGTTCTTACGTACCAATAACCCGGCAAGGGCATAACCGGGTTTGGTCGGTACCAGCCAGGCGAAGAAGCCCGGGGCTACGTCACGCCCGAGGTGGACTTCCACCTCATCTACGCCTTCAGTCTTCACCAAACCTTGGACGCCCACTACGTAATCCGAAGGCTCGCCCAGGCCAAGTTGGCGATTCAACTGCGAGCCGAACCCGGCGGCCAGGACCAATGCCCTGGCTTCGATCACATCTCCCTCAGTGATTACCGATACCCTGTCTTTATGTTGTTCAAGGCGGGCTACGCGGCGACCCAGAAGGTACTCTGCGCCAGCTTCCCTTGCCTGGTCAGCAAAAGACGAGACGTAGGCTACCCGGTCCACAACACGCGCAACCGGCAGAGGTGTTTCGAATCTGACCTCTTTGTTGGAGGGTGAGATCACGCTGGCGGAGTTGATCTCTCGGTAAACGAGAGATGGGTCAATGGGGTAACGCCGAAAACACTCCTCTCCCACCAGTCCGGTGCAGAGCTTGTCGCCTATGTTTTCTCGTGAATCGATAACTGTAACGCCATAACCCTTTGAAGCCAAGGAAAGTGCGGCGTTATTGCCGGCAGGGCCCGCGCCCACAACTATCACATCCTGCAAATTGAGAGTACCTCAGAATCACCCCTGCAACGGGGTCGGTTTTACGAGCGAATTATAACCCCAAGTTGCACCCTAGAACATATAAGGTTACGCGCCAATTCATTCGTTATTGTAAACCAAAATCTAACCAAGAAACGGGAAATCTTGCCTGTTTTTCACGCCTTGACAACGCCTGGCCCGGGTGTATAATCTCAGCCAACTAAATAATTGGTCAGACCACTTTTCAATCTCCGGCATCAACAAGGATTCTGGCTCGATTCGTGCAGACTCAATTGCAAAACCTCCAAGGACAGCGACTTCATGAGGGCATCGTGGAATTGTTCCATACCCAGATTCAACAAGGGATCTTGGTTCATGGTGCCAAGCTTCCTGCGGAAAGGGTGTTGGCCGAACGGTTTAAAGTCAGCCGCAGCTCCGTCCGAGAGGCGATTAGAACACTCGAATTCCAGGGACTGGCCGTGAGCAAACATGGTTCCGGGACATTCATAAATACCCAGAGCCTGGACGCTGTGACAACTCTTATGACCTCTTCGTTGGGCGACGGCGACGGCGAATTACACGACATATTCGAAGTGCGTCACCTACTCGAACCCCAACTGGCGGCTCTCGCTGCAGAACGGGCCACTGACGAAGACATCGAGCGCCTGTCTTCGATATTAGTCGAACAACAACGCCAAATAATGGAAGGCGAGACTGGCGTAGATGCCGATACCGAGTTCCATTTTGCGTTGGCGACTGCTACTCACAACTTGGCCCTTGTCAAAGTGGTGAGCGCAGTAGAAGACGTGCTTCGGCAATCACGTGACCGAACGTTACAACAGCCGGGCCGATCCCAACGGTCCCTAGAATCACACCGACGGATACTGGTAATGGTGCAGACAGGTGACCGTCTGGGCGCCAGATCGGCCATGGAATATCATCTGACTGCTGTGG